>CAZYSR010000390.1:0-2563 GCA_964649525.1 uncultured Gammaproteobacteria bacterium | reverse complement strand
CTTGATCCATTTGTCTCATCCTAGTACCAGCGATTCCAGAACTTTTCGGGCTTCGTCAGCGTTGTCTGCGCGAATACCCATCGTTTCCAGCCGTCGGCCGGAGGCACTGACATCGCTACCCAATAACGCTCCAGCTACTGTAATCAGTGAATCTGTTACGGGCGTTGATACGTCAACCAGTTGACCCGCTGACTGTAGTGGAATCAGAGATCCAGCGACAGCGCTTCTTAGCACAGCAGCGACATCTTCAACTTCGGGTCTAAACCGAATCTGGCTATCGCTGCCAGCACAAATTTCAATCCAACGTTCATCATCCGGCAGGTTTCGTACACCAAATCGACCGGCAACCTGGCGACGTTCGTTCAGTGCTGCTGAAACAAGTGAGCGACAGTTCGGTGTAGCCAGAAGTGAGTGAAAATTATTGTGAGAGGGCAGGGACTCTGCGCCTGGCAACAGTGTTTCAGATGCACCGGCAACTGCACTTTCACCAAACATCAGGCCCACAGCTTCAATTACACCACTGCCATCGGCGAGACTGCTATGCAGTGCATTAGGTGCAGGGTGCAGGTTGGGTAAAATTTCAGCCAAAGAGTGAATGGTGTTTACTTGATTACCAGGCATTGTGGCAGCCGCTGCAGTTGCAGAGGCTGCCAGGTCTAATCCATTGCCCTGAACCTCAGTCCAGTACGGCAGATGCTGAACCTCAACCACTGTAATATCTGCTCGGCAGCCACCAATTTTCAGAAGTGCGCTGACTTCCAGTGCGGCGAATGTACGAGCTGGCGCAATGACCAGGGTTTGTCCATCGCTCAAGTGCTCGGCTAGCACCATCGCGTAAGTGCGGTGTTTGTGCACCGGACCGGTCAAAAAAATCAAATCGGCTGATGACACGGCCGAATCGAGTTCTGCGGTCGTCTTAATGGATGGTGATGAGTCGAGGTCAACCTGAAATGTACCAACCGGTCCGTCTCCTCGCAAAGTGATGCCACCGGCAGCACGAAGTGCGTTGAGTTCCGCACCATAAGCGCTGAAGAGGGTGACTGATCGATTCTGTGAAAGACAAAGTGCCGCCAGCAGTCGTCCTTCCGGACCTCCGCCAAGCACGGTCACCTGATTGAACATCGGCGACTCAAGCTGTTTGTCCCGCTCGGAGCTTCGTTCGAGCGCTTTCGCAAAAGCCTCAAATTCTGCACTCATTTACTTCTCTACCTGACTCGACAATTCCGACTGTGTCGGATTCATCGAAACCTGTCTGATCAAGAAAGTAGACGCAAGTCGATAGACTTGCATGATTACTCGGTGTCGAGCAAATTTTCTACTTCGTCGTGTGGACGTGGAATGATGTGAACCGAAATCACCTCGCCCACTTTGTTGGCGGCACTGGCTCCGGCATCGACAGATGCTTTAACCGCTCCGACCTCACCACGAATGAGTGTGGACACCAGTCCGCCGCCGACGCGAACCTGGCGCAAAATGGATACATTGGCAGCTTTGACCATCGCATCTGCCGCTTCAATCGAAGCGACCAGTCCGCGCGTCTCAATCATTCCAAGTGCTGTTTGAACATTTTCACCTTTAGCGGCCATTTATGCCTCCTGTTTCATATGATGTAGATTTTGTAAGTACTATTGCAAAGGAAGGGTTATTCAGTCTGGGGTTTCAACCGTCACAGTGTCGACAATGGCTACAATCGCAGCGTCAGCAGGGATTCCCTGTAATGCGGGCGGGACTCTGGATGCAGAACCGGTTGTCACCAGCACCTTCTGTCCCACTCCAGCTCCTAACATGTCTGCGGCGACTATAGGTGTGCCTGTCGGCGCGCCTGAACCATCTTCGAACTGCACAAGCAGAAGGGGATAGGCTGCCAGACGGCTTTCTTTGACTGTTGCGGTAACGGTTCCTATCACGCGTGCGATTTGCATTACATATTCCTTAAGTAGCGGTCAATCTCAACTTGCGTAACTGATTCGTTGACAAAGGCGACCTCACGCTCTGCCTGTTGCAGTAGAACGGTGTGGCGGTCTTCACCCAACACATCTTTCAAAAAGTCCGATTCCTTGGCCAAATTGATTGCATCTGAGATGTTCAACGGCAATGCGGGTGCGTCTTCCAGTGCGTAGGCATCGGTTTCAGTCATCGGATTGGGTTCCATGCCCTGTTCGATGCCGTCCAGACCCGCTGCAATTTCGGTTGCAAAAAGATAATAGGGGTTGCAGTCGGCAGTGCCGTCGCGCTTTTCGACACGCACCGCGCTGTCAGAGCCTTTGATTACACGCAGTGCAGTTGTTCGGTTATCAATACCCCAGGTAACGTTGATTGGACAGAACGTATAAGGCGCCCTTCGTTTGTAGGCGTTCGGCGTTGTAGCGACAGCCAGGGAACATTCTGCCATGCGTTTTTCCAGACCAGCCAGGTATGATCTTCCCATTGCAGAAAGTTCTCCCTGGTCGGCAAACTGGTTGACACCATCCTTCCAGATCGAATGATGGGTATGAAATCCGTTACCGGACTCAGCAGCGAAAGGTTTTGCCATGAACGTTGCAATGTAACCAAAGTGTTGGGC
>CAZYSR010000389.1:0-5605 GCA_964649525.1 uncultured Gammaproteobacteria bacterium | reverse complement strand
GCAGAAAAGCGGAGCGGGGCTTTCGGTACGGACAAAATTGTTTTATCAGGCAATCGCTGCCGCTGTCATCGGAATCATCATTTTTATCAGTGCGGAATCCACTGCTCAAACTACGCTTTTGGTACCCGTCTTCAAAGACCTGTTGTTCGAGCTTGGAGTCCTGTTTATTCCACTTGCCATGCTGGTTCTGGTTGGAACTTCAAATGCAGTCAATTTAACCGATGGACTGGATGGGCTGGCTATCATGCCCATCGTACTGGTGGCCGGGGGACTTGGGATTTTTGCCTATGCGACGGGTCACGCAGTGTTTTCGGAATATCTTGGACTGCCATTTATCCACGGCGTCGGTGAGTTGGTCATATTCTGCGGTTCGTTAGTTGGCGCGGGACTGGCTTTTCTGGTCTTCAACTGCTATCCAGCACAGATTTTTATGGGTGACACAGGCTCAATGGGACTTGGAGCCGCAGTTGCCATTGTTGCGGTATTGATTCGACAGGAAATCGTACTTTTCATCATGGGTGGGTTGTTCGTCATTGAGGCGATTTCAGTCATGACGCAAGTTGCATCATTCAAATTACTTGGTCGTCGCATCTGGCTGATGAGCCCACTACATCATCATTTCGAACAGAAAGGGTGGCCAGAACCGCGCATTACGGTTCGCTTTTGGATTTTTTCACTGGTGATGGTGCTGGCTGGACTGGCGACACTTAAAGTTAGATAAGCACGAGGTGATTATCATGGAACTATTAAAGAAAAGCGCAAAATCAAATGGTTATACGGGCAACGCTGTTGTAGTTGGCCTTGGCCGGAGTGCAATCGCCTGTGCTACTCACCTGATCGACAATGGCTGGGATGTGGAAATGGCGGAAGTCAAATCTCAGCCCGGACTAGAACGGAATGTAAGCTCATTGCTACCAGGTGTGGCAATCAATGCCCCGTTTGAATCCGATTTGTTCGTGGGTAAGGATCTGGCGGTATTAAGCTGCACGTCAGCACCATCCAATTTGAGAATCGCACGGATGGCAAAAGAATATGGTGCAGAGGTGATGAACAGCTTGGAGTTGTTTTTCCACTGTGCTGACAAACCGGTCATTTCGATAACCGGGACAAATGGAAAGAGTTCGGTCACGACTCTGGTTAGTAACATTATTTCAAGATACCGCGGAGTTGTTCAGCTCGGTGGCTGCCGAGGCCATCCGTTTATGGAGTTGCTGAAGAAAAGACAGGTGGATGCCTATCTGTTGGAACTATCAGCGCCTCACCTTGAACAGGTTGAACGGATTCGGTCAGATGTTGCAGCGGTTCTCAATGTTTCACCTGATCACCTTGAGCGTTATAAGTCAACCGACGCATGCGTCGGCTCTATGGCAAAACTCATCAGCGATGCAAAGATAGCTGTGATCAACCGGGATGATCCGATCGTTTCGGATATTTCGACGACAGGTCAACGCATCACCTTCGGATTGAATGCGCCGGAAAGTGAAGATGATTATGGCGTAGTTGATTTTTCTGGAGTCAACTGGGTGGTACGCGGAGACGCCAAATTGCTTAATTTGGATCGATGTCAGCTTTCGGGTGACCACAACGTCCTGAACATTCTGGCAAGCTGTGCGGTTGCTGATGCAGCAGGTTATCCGGTCAAAGCGGTTAGAACGGCAGTTACGAATTTCGAAGGTCTCCCGTACCGTTGCAGCACTGAAGGCGAGTGGAATGGTGTGCGTTGGGTGAATGATGCACGTTCAGCCAATGTGGGAGCTGCACTGGCGGCTATTCAATCCAACGAAAGACCGGTGATACTGATCGCTGGCGGATTGAGTAAAGGCGCTGATTTCTCAATGATCCCACAGAATGTCAACGGCAGACTACGTGGCTGCATTTTCTTTGGACGCGACCGACGCGAGATCAGCAAGACATTTGACGTGACTGACAACGTCGCCAAACATCACGTTGAAGACATCTACGATGCGATCAGCGTTGCAAACAGCATGACGAAGGAAGGGGACTGCGTGGTGTTCTCACCTGGATGTGCAAGCAATGATCAGTTCACTGATTTCGAACATCGAGGAAAGTCTTTCAGTCAGGCACTTCAATTACAGGTGTTATGAGCAATACTGTAGTACAAGGTATTCAACCCCAGGAGGGTGACGTTAAAACGTCGCCAAGAGTTGATTCGGTATTAATCACCGTCTATCTGGGGCTTGTGATCTTTGGGATGATCGCAGTATATTCCGCGACGATTGCGCAGGCGTTTGACACTGGAGACCAGTTTGTCTACCTTCGTAAAAATGCCATCAACATTGGAATCGCATTAACCGGAATGTTTGTTGCCGCGTTCATTCCACCTATTTTCCTGAAAAGACTTGCACCACTGTTCCTAATCGTCGGAATCGGATTGCTGGCAATCGTGCTGGTTCCCTCAATAGGAGTCGAATTGAATGGCAGTAACCGCTGGGTTCGAATTGGTGGTCGAATCTTTCAGCCATCCGAATTTGCTGAAATATTGTTTCTGATCTATCTTGCCAGGTATCTGGCAGTTCGCGATCAGCAATTGAACAGCCTGTCTCGTGATGTACTGCCAATCATCGCCATGTACCTGGTGTTTGCAACCTTGCTGATGCTTGAGCCAGATTTTGGCAGTACGATGGTGCTTGGTGCAGTTCTATTAACTGTTCTGTACTTGGGTGGTCTCAAAATATCCCATATTTTTCTTTTCACCATTTTGTCCACCATCGCCGTTGCCATTCTGATTGTGATTGAGCCGTATCGCCTGATGCGTGTCATGTCCTTTCTAAACCCTTGGGAAGACCCGTACAACTCTGGATTTCAACTAGTGCAATCGCTGATAGCACTCGGCAGAGGTGAGTGGTTTGGCGTTGGACTTGGTACTAGTGTTCAAAAACTGCATTACCTACCCTATGCCGGTTCAGATTTTCTGTTCGCAGTCATTGGAGAAGAACTCGGTCTGATCGGGTTGATGACTGTAATGGGCCTTTTTGTAGTCCTGATTTGGAAAATATTTCATATCTCTTGGCTGGCCGCAGCGGTGAATGATACATTCTCAAACCTTCTTGCCAAATCCATTGGCATTTTGATTGCTATTTCTGCTGTGGTGAATATGGGTGTGAATATGGGCATCCTACCCACAAAGGGTCTTACTTTACCCTTTATGAGTGAAGGCGGATCGAGCCTGATTGCGTATTCCATCGCGATTGGCATCGTACTTTCGATTCATCGTGAATCCCAACGGAAGTTGAAGCGATGAGTACCGTGGTAATCATGGCCGGTGGTACCGGTGGCCACATCTATCCTGCGCTAGCGGTGGGCACTGAACTTCGTGCACGCGGTGTCAATGTTTACTGGATGGGTGTACGGAGCGGACTTGAAGATCAACTGGCGCGTACAGCGGGATTTGAATTTGATGCAATTCGAGTCAAAGGTCTTTGGGGTAAGGGATTGATGCGTTGGATGACCCTGCCGCTATGGATTTCAATTTCACTCTGGCAAAGTGTTGGCATCATCTTGAATCGTCGTCCGGACCTGATGCTGGGAATGGGTGGATATGTGTGTGGTCCAGGTGGTATGGCTGCTGCAATGCTGCGTAGACCACTGATCATTCATGAGTCGAATGCAATTGCCGGACTGACCAATCGAATTTTGGCGTTTATGGCGATGCGAGTATTGAGCGGGGTTGAAAAGTCAGATCTTGGACGCAAGGCCGTGTTCACCGGTACACCAGTGCGTGCCGAAATATTGGCAGCGGCCAAACATAAACCTGCTTTCGAAGGCAACCATAGTCAGCCGCTCAATCTGTTGATTATTGGTGGCAGCCAGGGTGCGGAAGCTTTGAATCAGGCATTACCGAAGGCTTTCGCTGAACAGCCTGCTGATCTGCGGCCCAATATTAAGCATCAGACTGGCCCTGGACGCACAGACAAGGTTAGAGCGGCCTATCAAACTCTGGGAATTGAGGCTGAGGTGGTCGACTACATCAGTGATATGGCGCAAGCTTATTCCTGGGCTGACGTCGTTGTCGCAAGAGCTGGAGCGATGACGATCGCGGAGTTATCAGCGATGGGTTTGGCTGTTGTGCTAGTTCCGCTTCCACATGCGGCACGGGATCATCAACGCGCCAATGCCGAGGTGCTTATGCGACTAGGCGCAGCAATTGTGTGTTTACAAAACAATGATTTTGAATCGAAATTGCGCACCGAACTGATGCACTTGATTTCAGATCGGGGCCGCGTGCGAGAACTTGCCGAGCGTATTCGAGCTAATGGGCGACCCGATGCAACAAATGTAGTCGTTGAGTACTGCATGGAAGCACTGGAAACGTGAAACTTACGACAGATACCGATGGACGGAATTTCGATGGCTGGACTGACTGGTGAACTACGAAAGGATGAGCCAATGAGTCGTCATACAAGTTGGCGAACAGGCGGCCCCGTCAGATGGTACTACACGCCTGATGGCGTATCTGATCTTGGCGAGTTTCTGAGAAGAGTGCCACAAGAAACAGAAGTGGCCTGGTGTGGTCTGGGAAGTAATTTGCTTGTTCGGGATGGGGGCTTTGATGGTGTGATGATCTCCACACACAAGGGCCTCAAGAAACTGCGACAAACTGGAAGTCGAAGCATCTATGCCGAAGCAGGAGTGCCGGGTGCAAAACTGGCAAAGTTTGCTGCAAAAAATGCATTGTGCGGAGCCGAATTCATGGTTGGTATTCCGGGAACCATCGGAGGTGCATTGGCGATGAATGCTGGATGTTTCGGATCCGAGACCTGGCAGGTGGTGCACCATGCAGACACAATCAGCCGCCAGGGTGAGACTGTTAGACGAAGCGCCGATCAGGTTTCGTGGGGATATCGGTCAGTTGAAATTGATAATTCCGAATGGTTTATCGGTGCTGAATTTGAACTGTCACCCTGTCAAACGGATGACGGACGAAAAACTATTCGTCAATTCCTGAAAAAGAGAGCGGCAACCCAGCCGGTTCAAACGGCAAACGCAGGCAGCGTATTTAGAAATCCGAAGGAAGATTTTGCTGCACGGCTGATTGAAACAGCCGGATTGAAAGGTTACACAAATGGTGCGGCCCGAGTGTCTCCGGTACATGCGAATTTCATTGAGAACACCGGGCGTACCAGTGCAACTGAAATCGAATCACTGATTGCATACATAAAGAAACGTGTTCTTGAGGTGCACGGTATTCAACTTGAACTTGAAGTCAGAATTATTGGAAAAGGAGCATCGATATGAAATCTGCGTACAGTCCCTACAAACAATCCAGACTCGATAGAAGGTCCATTCGAAATCCCAATTCAGTAGCATCTCCAAGATTAAACCGCAAGGGCACTTATCTATTTGCCACCGTGCTGAGCGTAACAATGGTCTTTGCGTTCTGTGTTGATTATGTTTTGCAGGGACAGCGTTTTCCAACGAAGTATATCGATGTAGTCGGAGATCACGCTAAATCCACGACAGATCAGATTGTTAAAGCAGTTGCAGAGGTTTCCACCGGAAACATTCTGCTCGTCGATATCGCGAAAGCGGCAGAAGCGGCACAGTCCTTTTCCTGGGTTGAAAACGCCACCATACGTCGCAAGTG
>CAZYSR010000388.1:0-4846 GCA_964649525.1 uncultured Gammaproteobacteria bacterium | reverse complement strand
TGGTAGTACATATTCTTGAAAGAACTGGTGTAGATTTTGATGTCATCGCCAAACTTTTCACGAGCCGCCGCTTCACTGAGTCCCATCGTACCGATCGGCGGATGGCTGAAAATGACTGATGGAATATTTTCATAATCCAGGTGAGCTTCACTGTGTCCGCCGAATATTCTGTCGGAGAGCTTTCTTCCTGCCGCGATGGCAACTGGAGTCAATGCAACTCGCCCGGTTACGTCACCGACGGCAAAAATATTTTTAGTCGAAGTGACCTGGTACTTATCGGTAACGACAAAACCTCTGGAGTCGAGTTCAACCCCCGTCACTTCCACATTCAGTCTTTTGGTGTTGGGTTTTCGACCGATTGCGAAAATAAACTCGTCGACGTCATCAATGGCTGGAGAATTATTCAGTTCGATGCGCAGTTTTGAACCTTGTCTGGTGATCTCAGTTGCTGAGTTATTCAAAATGAACTGCACACCGCTACGCTTCATTTCTGACATCACGACCTCTGTGATGGACGAATCAAATCCGCGCAACAATCGATCTTTTCTAAGTACCATGATCACTTCGCTACCCAACCCGTGTAGCATACCGGCAAATTCGGTGGCGATGTATCCGGCTCCGGTGATCACCACTTTTTCTGGCAAGCGTTCCATCTCGAAGAAGCCGTCGCTGGTGATCGCAAACTCTGCACCCGGAATCTGCGGTACAACCGGCTCACTACCGGTTGCAATTAGAATGTAAGAGGCTCTATAGACTTTGTCACCGACTCGAACCGTGTCGGATGACTCGAAACGCGCCTGTCCACTGAGATAAGTAACGCTGGCTTTTTCAAGATTGGTCTCATAGATTCCGTTCAGCCTGGCGATGTATGAATCTCGAGCGCTTTTAATTTTGCTCCATTCAAATCCTTTGCAGTCAACATTAAAGCCATAGTCGGGTGCATCATGCAGTACTTCAGCGATTCGAGAAGTTGTCCACATGACTTTCTTGGGCACGCAGCCAACATTGACACAAGTACCGCCCAGCTTGTGACTCTCGATAACTGCGCTTTTTGCGCCATACTCGCTCGCTCGACGGGCAGCGGCCAAACCGCCGCTGCCTCCGCCAATGACAATTAAGTCAAAATCCATATTAGTTTCTCTCCAGAAGTATTGTGTTCAATTTGTAGCAGTTGCAAATGTTATTGCAATTTCACTACGCTTCGGCTTCAATCAGCAGTCGGGCGTTTCCGCCCGCCGCAGTGGTGTCGATGCAAAGCGTTTTTTCTGCAATAAAGCTCCAAGGTGTCCAGACATCCGTGATGAACTGCACGATTGGACCGTCGGAGCGAGCCAACTCTTGTCGCAATGTGACTGCCAGGTTGCGGTCCAAGCGTTCAAACGTGACACCTGCGAGAGATTCACACGATGCAAGACTTTCGGTATCGGGTACGAGTTTGCTGGCAATCAAAGGCATTTTGGCGCGAATCAGCGCATCGGTAAGCTTGAAGTTGACTCCAACTGCCAGCACTGCGTTGCCACCTAGCAGTGCCTGAATGACATGTACTGAGGAACCGATACAGACAAAAACGCCTTTTGCCTGAAGGTAAAGACGATTGCTTTCACCGGTCGGTGCGTCTAAATCAATGGGTGACTTTAGAAATTCAATTGCACTGTTGAGTGTCGATTTTAGATTCGGGTGAACTTCAGCTACAGCATTGAATATCGCTGCCCGGTCAGTGAGTTCAGTTCGGGCTTTCAGTGCTCTACTCAGTATAGACAACTCCTTACGCGCATCACCTCGCTGATAAGTGCTGTCGCTCAAACCCTCGGCTGACGAATCACGAAACTCACATAAATTTGGAACGTAGTTGGGGCCGCCTGCTTTGGGTCCCGTCCCTGAAAGACCTCTGCCTCCAAACGGTTGACATCCAACAATTGCACCGATCTGATTCCGGTTAACATAAATGTTGCCGGCATTCACAGATTCGGTCATTTGCTGAACCCGCTGATCGATACGCGAATGAAGCCCGAACGTGAGCCCATATCTGGACTGGTTAATCGACTGTATCACGGCGGGGAGTTCATTTGCACGATAACTTGCGAAATGCAGCACCGGTCCGAATATTTCACCTTCCAGGTCTTCAATTCCTGACACTTCAAATACACTCGGTGGTACAAAATGCCCGCCAAGGCCATCCGGCACAGATGCTTTGTGACGAAGCAGTCCCTTTGCTTCCATTCGATTAATGTATGCATCAATGTTTTGCTTTGCTTCAGCGTCAATAACGGGCCCAACATCTGTTTCAATGTTCCAGGGATCACCGACGACGAGCGTGTCCATCGCACCGAACAGCATGTCACAGATTCTCGTTTTCATGTCTTCCTGGATATACAGCATGCGCAAGGCAGAACAGCGTTGCCCAGCGCTCTGGAAAGCCGATACGATAATGTCCCGAACAGCCTGTTCAGGAAGCGCGGTGGAGTCAATGATCATCGCATTGAGGCCGCCAGTCTCGGCAACCAGTTTGCCCAATGGATTACCACTTTCTGCCATGGTGCGATGAATAATTTGAGCGACTTCAGATGAACCGGTGAAATTGACTCCAGCAATTCTTAGATCTGACACCAGCTTGGGACCAACGGTTTCCCCAGTTCCATAAACAGCAACACATGCTTCCTTTGGAACGCCCGCCTGATACATCAAATCGATTGCCCTCGAAGCGATCAGTGGAGATTGTTCCGCCGGTTTGGCAATGACTGAGTTTCCGGCAGCTAACGCACCGGTAATTTGGCCAGTAAAGATTGCAAGTGGAAAATTCCACGGGGATATGCACAAAATGACACCACGAGGTGTATTGTTTTGTGGTAGCGTTGCTAACCGGGTCGCCTCATTGGCGTAGTAGCGACAGAAATCGACCGCTTCTCTCACTTCAGACACTGCATCTGGAATCGACTTTCCGGTTTCTCTGACCATCAAGGCGATCAATTCGACATGGTTTGCTTCATATTCTTCAGCAATTCGCAGCAAAATTGTCGAGTGCTCCTCTGCAGATTTGTTCTGCCATGTATTCGAGGCACGAAAAGATTCAGAGATCACTTGCGGTATGACAGACGGGCTTGAGTGCAGTACTCTTCCAACCGGTCTATCGGGATACACAGGGTTGAATCGTGTTTCAGCCTGAAGGTTGCTTACTTCTGCGACATCAGTTGGTATGGCGGTCCATTCGCGATTTGAATACTCATTCATCGCATTTTTAAGTTGAAGCCAATCGGATTCACTTTCCAAATCCAGGCCATTGGAATTTCGACGTGATTCACCGTAAATTCCGCTCGGCTGAGGAATGCTGGGGTTTCGAATCTGATGATTGAGGCGTTCTGCCTGTTCGATAGGATCTGAGACAATTTGGCTCACGGGAACGCGCCTGTCCATCAATTGATTGACAAATGAACTGTTCGCGCCATTCTCCAGAATCCGTCTGACAAGGTAGGCGAGCAGATCTTCGTGTGCACCAACAGGTGCATAGATCCGGCACCGGTAGCCAAATGTAGTCTTGGCCAATTGGTGGACTTCTTCACCCATACCGTGTAGTCTTTGAAATTCAAAGTCGCTTGAATCTGACGCCAATTCCAGAACGGAGCGGATCGTATGAACGTTGTGAGTGGCGAACTGCGGATAGATATGGTCGTTCAGTTCAAAGAGACGCTGTGCACAGGCTAGATAGGAAAGGTCGGTTGAACTTTTACGGGTGAATACCGGATAGGTTGAAAGTCCCAAAACTTGTGCGCGCTTGATTTCGGTGTCCCAGTACGCTCCCTTGACCAGGCGCAGCATTAATTTCCGATCAAAATCTCTTGCCAATACATAGAGCCACTCGATTACGGGCAGTGCGCGTTGGCCGTAAGCTTGTACTACAACTCCGAACCCCTCCCAGTTTTCAAGCTGGGGCTTTCTCAGAACATGTTCAATGATGTCAAGTGACAGATCAAGCTTGTCGGATTCTTCAGCGTCGATGTTGAAACCCATGTTTGACTGCATGGCAAGCGTCGCCAACTCCAGGGTTGAATCAACGAGTTCGTCCAGATTTAGTGTACGATGCGTAGCCTGGTAGCGGGGATGTATGGCAGAGAGTTTTACTGAGATTCCGGGGTTGTCCCTCACATCATCTGAGTGGCAATGGTCGGCGAGGAATTTGATAGCACTGGCATAGGCGTCCTTGTAGCGTCTCGCATCACTCCAGGTCAGTGCTGACTCTCCGAGCATGTCGTAGGAATACCGGTAGCCTTGTTCGACGAATTCTCGGCCACGCAGTTCAGCAGACTCAATATCAGATCCGAGTATGTACTGATCTGCGATCAATTTGATGGCCTTAGCTACCGCGAGGCGGACAACGGGTTCTCCGAGCCGTTTGACAACCTGTCGCATAACTTTGGCAACATCGTCGGATTTGTCGCTCTTCAGAATTTTTCCGGTGAGCATCAGTGCCCAGGTCGAGGCATTGACCAGAGAGGATGAGGAATTTCCAAGATGTCTGCCCCAGTCAGCAGGCGCCAACTTGTCACTGATGAGTGTGTCGACCGTGTCTACATCAGGTACCCGCAAAAGTGCTTCGGCCAGACACATCAATGCGATGCCCTCTTCAGACGTTAGACCGTATTCCACCAAAAAGGGGGACATTAGTCCAGAGGGTGGGTTTTTGCGGACCTCGCGGGCGACGTGTATTGCATCATTCTTGATGCGGTTTCGTGAATTTTCCTCAAGGCGGATATCGCTGAGAAGTGAATTCACAACTTCTGTTTCTGACGCAAATTGATGCGACCAGACTTTTTCCCTACAATCTTGAAGTTTTGAATGCACTTTCATACCC
>CAZYSR010000387.1:0-3503 GCA_964649525.1 uncultured Gammaproteobacteria bacterium | reverse complement strand
ATCACCGAGCAAAGGTGTCATTCGTCCGGACTATGATGTTGCACAAATCGCAAGGAGTTATGAGGAAGGTGGCGCAAGTTGTCTATCAGTATTGACAGATCAAAAGTTCTTCCAGGGATCCGCCGATCATCTTGTAAAGGCTAAGAAAACTTGCAACCTGCCAGTTTTGCGTAAGGATTTCATTATTGATGCGTCCCAGATACTGGAATCTCTTGTCATGGGTGCGGATTGCATTTTGTTAATTGTTGCAATTCTAGATCTCGCTGAGTTGCAGGATTTCGCGGCACAAGCAGTTGAACTGAGTATGGATGTTCTCGTAGAGGTTCATTCAGAAGAAGAGTTGGAGCTTGCTTTGCAGGTTAGTCACGGTATGCTGGGAATCAACAATCGCAATCTGCGCACATTCGAGACTACACTTGAAACCTCTATCAGGTTGAGCCGTCTGGTTCCCAAAGACCGCCTTGTAGTTGCCGAGAGCGGTATTCACAGTGCGGGAGACATTGAAACACTGAAATCTGCCGGGATTGATGCTTTTCTCATCGGCGAGTCGTTTATGCGGGCCTCAGACCCTGGATCTGAACTTGGACGGATATTTCATGCTGAACGATTAACCTACGAATCCGGGGCAGTTTTGAGATGATGAACGGCAAGGTCGAACTGTTGGAGGGTGTCAACTTTCGCCTCAGCTCAGGTAGCGGTCACGTGACCACGTCAGATGGTCCAGCAGAAGAGGGCGGAAAAAACGCCGGTATGCGCCCAATGGAGATGGTGCTCCTCGGAATGGGTGGTTGCACTGCGTTCGATGTTGCACAAATTCTTCGAAAACGACGTCGCGAGCCGGAACTTCTTGAAATTGACCTCCAAGCAGAGCGCGCACAAGAAGTCCCTAAGGTATTCACTCGGATTCATCTCCATTACCGCGTCAAGGGTGAGGGCATTACCGAGGCAGAAGTGAAGCGAGCTATCACGCTATCACTGGAAAAATACTGCTCGGCAACACGTATGCTGGCCGAAACAGCTGAAATCTCTTTTGATTTTCAGGTGCTTTGATTATGGTTAGGTGTAACCATCTAATATAACAACCGGTATCACCATGCAGAATATTGTCAATTGGTTTCGTCGCCAACTGAATAATCCGCAAATCATCATCCTTGCGGTCATTCTGCTTGTCCTGTTTGCTCTCATCATTTTCGCAGGGAACATGATGGCACCAGTTATCGCAAGCATCGTCATTGCGTACATACTGGAAGGCGCAGTCAAAATGTTCGAAGTGGTTAAGGTGCCACGTTTGGGTGCGGTATTGATTGTGCTTGGGTGTTTTGTCATTCTCTGCTTCGCGCTGATTTTTGGTATTTTGCCTTTGGTCAGTGCTCAGGCACTGCAACTGGCGAGTCAGATTCCTAGCTGGGTTGCAGAAGTACAGACTGCACTGCTGCAATTGCCAGAGCGATACCCAGACATCATTTCCGAAACACAGGTTCGAAATTTCATCAGCACAACAGCACAGTTTGTGACCCAGTTGGGTCAGGAAATTGTGGTTGCGTGGTCAGCTTCATCAGTCACTGGAATCATATCAGTGGTCATTTATGTGATTCTGGTACCCATCATGGTGTTCTTCTTTCTGAAAGACAAAACCAAAATTACCGGTTGGCTTGTCAACTTTCTGCCCGACAAAGATCACGGCCTTACGATTACAGTCTGGCATAACGTGAATCGACAAATGTCGAACTACATTCGCGGCAAATTCTGGGAAATTTTGATAGTTGGAACCGTAACTTATGTGACATTTTCAATTTTCGGTCTTCAATACGCTGCCCTGCTGAGTGTAATTGTTGGGCTGTCCGTACTGATTCCATTTGTTGGTGCTGCGGTAGTTACCATTCCTGTGATCGCAGTGGCAGCTGTTCAGTGGGGATTCAGCCCCGAATTTGCATATCTGGTACTTGCCTACCTGATCATTCAGATCCTGGATGGTAATGTACTGGTACCACTGATTTTCTCAGAGGTGAATGATCTTCATCCGGTTGCCATAGTGATAGCGGTCATTGTTTTTGGTGGTTTTTGGGGCGTATGGGGTGTGTTTTTTGCCATTCCGCTTGCGACTCTTGTACAGGCAGTGCTAATTGCCTGGCCTCGATCTGATATGGAATTCGAAGCCATTGAAAAGAAATAGTATGCAACCAGTACCAATTAAAGGAAGAGGTATCAATTCAAATAACACGGGTCGATTTGAGGAGTGGACTCGAAGTGAATTTGACGATGGCTGGTATGCTGAACCTTTACCGCCACTGCGTACACAAGTCGAAGTCGATTCTGCCCGTACCGTCATTGCACGAAACAAATCTCCAGATCTGCCATTTGACCGTTCTATCAACATGTACCGCGGTTGCGAGCATGGCTGCAGCTATTGCTATGCCCGTCCCAGTCATACCTACCTTGGCTTGTCCGCGGGTCTTGACTTTGAGACTCGGCTGTTTGCGAAATTGGATGTGGCCACGCAATTGTGTAAAGAATTGGATGCCCCTTCCTATCGTTGTAAGCCGATTGCACTCGGTGCGAATACCGATCCATATCAACCTATTGAAAAACAGTATCAGTTGACGCGGCAAATTCTGGAAGTATTGTTGGAATACCGACATCCGTTGACGATAACAACAAAGTCGGCATCGTTAGTGCGGGACATGGACCTTTTAGCCGAACTCGCACGATTGAACCTGATCGTGGTAAATTTTTCAATCACATCTTTGGATTCAAAGCTGTCGCGATTGATGGAACCTCGTGCCAGCGCACCGCACAGCCGTCTAAAGGCGGTTTCTCAACTGACTTCAAACGGTGTACCAGTTACAATATTCTTCGCACCGGTGATACCTGGGTTGAATGAACACGAGCTGGAATCAATTTTGGAAATAAGTGCAGCCGCCGGCGCACGTCGAGCCGAGTGGACAATGGTGCGACTCTCCCATGAGGTCAGGGAACTGTTTCAGCAATGGCTGACGCAGTCATATCCGGACAAAAAAGCCAAAGTTATGAGCCTGATTCGACAGGTGCGCGGAGGCCGGGAGAACGGCACTGAATTTTTTGAACGAATGCGCGGGACGGGTCCGATCGCAGACCTCATTCAGCATCGGTTTGAAGTTGCTGCGAGAAAGTACGGGTTGGACCGTGAGCCGCTTAAGTTAGATTTGACCCAATTCCGACAGAATCCGACTGCCGCCAGGCAGGTATCTATTTTTGATTAAATCCCACAGAGCTTCGAACTTAAGGAAATAAAGGATGGCTTCTGAAAGACAATCACAGCCGTTGGCGATGACGGCATCTGAAACTGCGACCAAATCATCAACAATTCCATCGTCGACTGACCGTACATTGGTAGAAAAGTTGGTGCGAATTGCTGGCAACCCGCCAATTGACATTCAGTTGTGGGATGGTTCGAAGTGTGTGTATGAAGATGGTCCGGCCCGGAATACGCTGGAGTTCAAAAACCGGTCGGCGTTTTATGATGT
>CAZYSR010000386.1:0-3593 GCA_964649525.1 uncultured Gammaproteobacteria bacterium | reverse complement strand
ATCAGTGACCGCAATGGTTCCAGCGCAAACTGTGCTACTGAATGACTTACCGCAGATATTTGGTCGCTTTGAGCCAGTCGACGAAACGCCGCTCAATCCCGATACGGTGCTGCAAGGTGCAATCAAACAGGTTTTGAATCGATCCTCTGAAATGAGGGACGGAGAACTTAGGGAGCTTGTTGAGCGGGCGATGCTACGAACTGTGCTGGAGTATACCGATGGCTCCAAACAGAAAGCTGCTGAAATTCTGGGATGGGGCAGAAACACGATTGCTCGTAAAAGCAAAGAACTGTAATCCTACTTTTTGAAAGACGTCAAATTTTATTGAGTTAGTACCGCAATTCATCTTTGTTCAATATGAAGTTGGCAAAAAATTCAATTCGAGTACTGAAACGGTGTCTGATCATTCTTGCGCTGCTGATCTCACCTCTCATCCATGCTGATTCCCAGAAAGACACGTCACTTTGTGTAGAATCAGCTGAAGCAGAAGGTCTGCCTTTTAAAGAAATTGAAACGTTTGTCGATTTTGTGGACCGTTGTCCTATAGCTGAATTCGCTGACGAAAACGGCTGGACTGACATGCACTGGGCAGCCGCCCTGAATCTGCCTCAACTCATCCGGCAACTTGCGAGTCTGGGACTCCCGATTGACATCAGAACAAAATCTGATGAAGTTCGATTCACTGATGCAGTCACAAATGGAATTCGGAAAGCGCGAAATCGATGGCAGACCCCGCTGGTAGATGATGAAGCGACATATGCAAGTCTAGGGTACACACCACTTCACTGGGCAGCCTGGGGCAACTCAATGTCCGCGGCGCAAGAGTTTGTTCGTCTGAATGCTGACACGAATGCTAAATCCGTCTCTGGAGTTACTCCGCTCCATCTCGCAGTTTTTGCCGGTTCTGTAGAAGTAATGCTCGTATTGATTCACAACGATGCTGACATCAATGCGAAAGAAATGGATGGTGCGACTCCATTGCATTGGACAGTTTCAAAAAATGCGATTCATTTGACGAGACTGCTGATAGACAGTGGTGCTGATGTTGATGCAACTGCAAATTTCGATGCAACACCTCTGCATTGGGCTGCGCTAGGCAACGCCTTCGAAGTCGCATCAGAACTGATCGAAAGTGGAGCAAATGTAAATACCAAAGGGGTAAACGGTATTACCCCGCTACATTTGGCAGCTTGGCATGATTCGCTAGAGGTAGCAAAACTGCTTATTCAGAATGGTGCTGATCAAACTGCCCAGACTACAGATGGACAATTACCGATTCATGGTGCCATCGCCAATGAAGCAACGGCGACTGCCGAATTTCTTCTGCAACAGATGCAGTAGCCGGAACTTTCCAACATATGACCAATCTTATTGGCCATTATTGTCTTGCCAATTTGCCTCAGTTCCGAAACCAAAATAATCTGACGGTTTATTTGATAGTGTTTCAAAAGTTGATCGCTTAAATCAACTACCCGGGCAATTTGGAATCTCGTGTTATGCCATTGCGTCGATCACCTGAACATATCCACTTGTTGCGTACGAGAGAATGGCACTATCCGCCGTTAAGAGCGGAGCGTTGTAGTAGCGAGCTGTTGCGACAATGAAACGGTCGGCAAGATCGGCATGAAAATCTCCCGGGAGACGTACGCTATCAATTGCAATCGCGGGTTCGATCGGTGCTAAATAAACTCCTGGACGAGCTAACGAATTTTCGATCCAGACTCGTACATCTTGTCCCAGTTGGAGCCGACTCTTTTCGACCAGCATGGTGATTTCCCAAGGTGTAATTGCCGAGACCGCAACACGATCCGACCGAGCCGTTTCTTCTATCTCGGTCCGCGCTTTCCTACCAAGATGAGCTTCATCGGAAATTGCCCAGATCAAAACATGCGTATCAAGAACAATCAACGGAATGCAGTCCAGTCGGATGGATCGACAACGGGCTCAAACGGTTCACTGTAAGCGAGTACCGAACCTGGCATCGCGCCAACGATTGACGGTGTTTCATTCGCTTGCGGCAGAGGTGATAATATAGCTACTGGTCGACCATGTTTTGTGATTGTCATGGGTTCACGGTCCTTTCCCATCTGCCCAATTACCCTGAGGCATTTAGCTTTGAATTCGGTTGCAGTAATCGTTTTCACCACTGGCTCCTCAATGAATCATATGTACATAATTTCTGTACATAATACTAAAGAACTACGATCTATGAACTCGATTACAACAGGATTGTGAACTTGCGAGAACCTTGAGGGTTTTGCACCAAACACATGTTGATCGATTGTGTGCGGTCCCTCTAGTGCAAATTTACATACCCATCTCTTTACTAGACTATGAAGCAGGATTAACAAAAACTTGAAGTCTCGACTAGAACTTCAATGACTGAGTTCCGTTGACTCACAGAAGTCGAACAAATTGGTAAAATAACGCAAGATTTCACTCAGCCCATTCATCACCAGCACTTCTAAAGGATTAGGTTCAATGCCCGATCGTTATATTTTTACTTCCGAATCTGTGTCAGAGGGGCATCCCGACAAGATGTGTGATCAGATTTCTGATGCCATCCTGGATGCATTGATTTCTAAGGACCGCAACAGCAGAGTCGGATGCGAAACTCTGGTCAAATCAACGATCAATGACAACGCTCCAGATCACCACGTAATTCTCGCCGGCGAGATCGGAAGCCAGGCTAACAATATTAACTATGAGCAAATCGTTAGGGATACCATCAGGGATATTGGATATGACAGTGATGCCCTGGGCTTTAACTGGAAAACCGTAAACATCACCAACCTGTTAAACGAACAGTCACCTGACATCGCACAAGGGGTTAACGAAGGTGAAGGTGAAGACAAGGAACAGGGGGCCGGTGACCAAGGGCTAATGTTCGGTTATGCGTGTGACGAAACTGACGTGCTCATGCCACTGCCAATCACGTTATCACATCGATTAGTTCAGCAGCAGTCGCAGGTTCGAAAAAGTGGTGCGCTCGATTGGCTAGGTCCCGATGCAAAGGCACAGGTGAGTGTCATTTATGAAAACGGTAAAGCTGTTTCAGTAGACAAAATCGTTCTCTCGACCCAGCACAGCGATTCAGTTGATCGCGACACTATTCGTGAAGGTGTAGTAGAACAGATTATCCGCCCCATAGTGCCAGACGACTGGATGCCTTCAGCAAGCGAAAATATCCTGATCAATCCGACAGGCAAGTTCATTGAAGGCGGTCCGAAAGCTGACTGTGGATTGACCGGGCGCAAAATTATTGTCGACACCTACGGTGGAATGGCACGACATGGCGGTGGTGCATTTTCAGGAAAAGATCCATCTAAGGTCGATCGTTCAGCCGCTTATGCCGCACGACATGTAGCCAAGAATTTGGTGAAAGCTGGATTGGTCGAACGCTGTGAGATTCAAATCGCTTATGCGATTGGGGTAGCAAAACCGGTATCAATGATGGTCAACAGCTTTGGCACAGCCAAGTCAGGACTGGACGATAGCCGACTCGCTCAGATCATCGACGAGGTCTTTGACTTACAGCCAAAGAGCATCATCAATCAACTTGATCTTCTTCGACCAATTTACAAGCAGACCGC
>CAZYSR010000385.1:0-6509 GCA_964649525.1 uncultured Gammaproteobacteria bacterium | reverse complement strand
TTTCTATACCGGTCGGTTAATGACGGATTTTCTGGTGGTGAGAAAAAAAGAAACGAAATTCTCCAGATGCTGATGTTGGAACCGCAACTCGCGCTGCTCGACGAAACAGATTCAGGGCTCGATATTGATGCGCTCAAAGTTGTATCTCGCGGCGTCAACTCTCTGGCTGATGACGGTCGCGCAATCATTATTGTTACTCATTTCCCCAGAATTCTAGAATACATAGTTCCCGACCGCGTCCATGTCCTGCTGAACGGGAAAATTGTGCACTCTGGCGACAAGGACACCGCACATGATCTAGAAAAGTATGGTTACACCTGGGTGTCCGAGAGGATCAACAATCCGACTGAGGCTGTTGCATGAAAGAAAGTCCTCTGACTGGTCACCTAATCGGGCTTCATGAGGAGATTTCGGGTGGTTTGCCAGGAGCCCAAGACGCGACTGTTGCCGCAATGCGTCAACGCGCCATTGCTCGGCTGACCGAAATTGGTCTGCCCAAAATCACCGACGAGGCATGGCGCTATACCAACATTCGCGCGTTTGATAAAGTTGGATTCAGACCTACTACTGAATCCAATGCAACACTGGCGCAGTTGGAAATTTCAGCACCGGAAATTCCATTGTTGAACCGACATCGCATCGTTGTTCTGGATGGCTGGGTTAGCGAGGCACTTAGCACCCTTGATGAGTTGCCAGAAGGCCTAGAATTTATCCGCCTTAAAAATGTGCTTGAAGGAGGCGCCGATTCAGAGACCATTCGGGTCCTTGAAGATCGAACGAATCGCGCCGGTCACGGATTCGAAGCGTTGAACTCTGCTTTTGCAGCAGATGGTGTGATACTGCGACTGCAAGCCGGACTTAAACTCGACAAGCCTCTCGAAATTTTGCACATTACTCAAAACGATGCTAATTCGCGTCTTGCTAATATCAATCACTGCATCTCACTGGAAAAAGGTGCCAAACTAAACCTGATTGAGCGCTACGTCTCAATGGCTGAAACCCCACACATGACGAATGCATCGATTCGTATTGATCTTGCTGAATCCGCTGAACTTAGCCACTACCGAATTCAAGATGAAGGTGATGCTTCAATGCACATCGGCTACGCCACCGCCAGACAAGATTCTGGCAGCCGTTACCAGATTTTCTCCATATCGCTAGGCTCGTTGCTTGACCGTCACGAAGTCAGTCAAAGCCTGGAAGGTGCCGACGCGCACTGCGAAATGAGGGGACTGTATATCGGCCGTGGCAAACAGCACATCGACAACTATACCACGGTCGTGCATGCTTCACCGGATGCCACCAGCGACGAATTTTACAAAGGTATTCTGAATGATCGATCTCGTGCTGTGTTTCACGGCAGAATTCGGGTTGATCCGGATGCACAGCATTCCGACGCTCAACAGCAAAATCGAAACCTGCTTCTGTCAACTAACGCCGAAGCGGCTACCAAGCCGCAACTCGAAATTTATGCGGATGATGTCAAATGCTCTCACGGTGCGACAGTCGGATACCTGGAAGCCGATGCGATCTTTTACCTTAGAAGCCGTGGTCTGAGCGAAGCAGAAGCTCGAACGATCCTTACAGAAGCATTCGCTGCGGAAATTCTGGATCAAATTGAACTGGCACCCGTTCGAGAACACCTTCTTGAACTCGTACGTGACAAACTTGTCGGCGACCACAATCTTCAGGAGGCGGCATGAGTGAAGTAGCGCTCAAGACTCCAACAGAGATTCAGTCCGGAAATATGCTGGATATTCAAGAAATCCGCGCTCAATTTCCCATTCTGGAAGAGATGGTGCACGGCAACACGCTGGCCTACCTAGACAATGGGGCAAGTTCCCAAAAGCCGATTGCAGTTACTGACACTTTGGAACGGTACTATGCTACACAGCACGCCAACGTTCATCGCGGCGTGCATGAGTTAAGTGACCGTGCAACTGAAGCCTACGAATCAGCTCGCAAAACCGCCTGCAAATTTGTTAATGCGAATCGTACGGAAGAAATCATTTTTGTTCGAGGCACGACTGAGGGTCTGAATCTGGTTGCCGAATCCTATGGCCGCTGGAAACTGAAGCCAGGCGATGAAATTTTGGTCAGTGAGATGGAACATCATTCCAATATCGTGCCCTGGCAACTCATAGCAGAACGTACTGGTAGCATCGTTCGAATGATTCCGATGAATGACGACGGCGAAATTATTCAGGAAGACTATCAGAATCTGCTGAACGACAAAACTCAGATCGTGGCCATCACCTACGTGGCGAACTCTTTGGGTACAGTTAACCCAATCAAGGAAATGGTGCGCATGGCGCACGGTGCCGGTGCAGTCGTTGTTGTTGACGCTGCTCAAGCTGCACCTCACATCAGCATTGATGTTATTGATCTTGACTGTGATTTTCTCGCACTTTCTGGGCACAAAATGTACGCACCAACCGGTATCGGCATTTTGTATGGCAAAGCAGAGCTTCTTGAGGCAATGCCGCCATACCAAGGCGGTGGGGAAATGATTCGACGCGTGTCGTTCGAAGGCACGACTTATGCAAATATCCCTCACCGTTTTGAAGCGGGAACACCAAACATCGCAGATGCGGTTGGATTCGGTGCCGCGTGTGAATTCATGTGGAACATTGGTATTGATACGATTGCAGCTCATGAGCAAGAACTGCTTGACTACGTGCACGAGTGCGCAGAGCAACACGAAGACTTGAGAGTTTACGGCAACGCAAAGCACAAGGCTGGGGTGTTCGCCTTCACCTTGGAAAATGTTCATGCACACGATCTGGGAACCATTCTTGACCGAAGAGGGGTAGCAATCAGAGTCGGACACCACTGTGCCATGCCGGTAATGCAGCACTTTAATGTTGCTGCGACTGCACGTGCTTCTTTTGCAGTCTACAACACGCATGATGAAATCGACCGCATGTTCGATGCAGTGAACGTTGCAAGGGAGCTCTTTGGCTGATGATGGACGATCTAAAGGCGCTCTATCAAGAGGTCATCATTGACCACAGCCGAAATCCGCGTAACTTCGGTGCGTTGGAATCAGCCAACTGTTCAGCAGAAGGCGTTAACCCACTCTGCGGTGACGAACTGACACTTCAATGCTGGCTCGATGAAAACGATGTGATACAGGATGTTAAATTTGTTGGACAAGGCTGTGCAATTTCAATCGCGTCAGCGTCCATCATGACCGAAATGCTCAAGGGACTCACAAAATCAGATGCTGAGAGTTTGTTTGAAAATTTTCGGGCGCGAGTAACGGGACTGGGCGAGGTTCAAATTGCCGACATTGGCAAACTTGAAGTGCTGAGCGGAGTGCGGGAGTTTCCAACTCGAGTCAAGTGTGCCACACTCCCCTGGCATACTGCAATTGCGGCGATCAATCGCAGTGAAGAACAGGTCACAACGGAGTAGTGAGACCATGAGTGGTAACAAACCCCCTAGCGAATCAGGCATCACCGCTGATGATTTTTTCACCGACTTCCTGAAGTCAGATCACTCAGATTCTGAAATTCAGGATCTACCGGAACTTGATCAGCAAACATCCATTACCGACATGGTATTAGAACAGCAAATTGTTGATGCACTGCGCAATGTCTACGATCCGGAAATTCCAATCAATATCTATGACCTTGGCCTGATTTATTCGATTAACATTTCCGACAACCGATCAGTCAATATTGAGATGACTCTAACGACTCCGGGTTGTCCCGTTGCACAGACGTTTCCCGGCACTGTCGAGTGTGCGGTCAAGTGTGTCGATGGTGTCGAAGATGTTCATGTCGAGCTGGTTTGGGACCCACCCTGGACAAAAGAACGGATGTCTGAGGACGCATTGCTGAGTCTGGGGCTTTTATAACTTTTTAGTACCGCTGAGCCTGTGAAAGTCGTCCTGGTCAGCCCTTACGAAATCGGTCGTCAGCCGTTTGCTCTGGCTGAACCGGCAGCCTGGCTGAAACAGGAAGGATTTGATGTAGCATGTATTGATCTCGCCAACCAGCCTTTTGAGCCGTCCAGATTCACTGAAGCACGTCTGGTTGCGATACACCTCATCATGCATGCAGGTGCGCGCCTGGCAGCCGAAATTATTCCACAAATTAGAAAGGCAGCCCCAAGTGCATCCATCTGCGTTTATGGACTCTATGCACCGGTCAATGATGCCTATTTTCGCTCGCTTGGCTGTGAATACATCTTCGGTGGTGAAGCAGAATCTGATTTGCGTTCACTCTGTCAGGCACTTCGCAAAAATTACCCTACCGATGAGTTCAGACTGACCCGAAACTCACTGGATAAACAGGAATTCATCACGCCGGACCGTTCAAGTCTGCCCGCGCTCGATCAGTACGCCTCGCTAAGGTTAGCCGATGGTGGTGAAAAAACGGTCGGATTTGTAGAAACTACTCGTGGATGCAAACACTTATGCCGACACTGCCCCATCGTACCAGTCTATGCAGGCATATTTCGAGTCGTATCAGCCGATGTGGTGATGCAAGACATCCGTCAACAGATGGCGGCAGGTGCACAACATATCTCCTTTGGCGATCCTGATTTTTTGAATGGACCGGGGCATGCACGTCGCATTATTGAGCGATTCCAGACTGAATTTCCAGGTACAAGTTGGGATGCGACCATCAAGGTTGAGCACCTTTTGGAACACGCAAAACACATTGAGTATTTTGCGAACAACCATTGCCTCTTTATCACCAGTGCTGTTGAGTCCATTGAAAAGCAGGTATTAGAAGAGCTGGAAAAAGGTCACGAAGCGGCAGATTTTTTCCAGGCGCTGGAGTTATTGAGATCATTAGGGATCTCAATGGTACCTACTTTTGTTCCATTTACACCATGGTCTACAACCGAAGGTTATTTGCAACTGTTGAATGAAATCGTTCGACTGAGACTGGTCAATTGCGTCGCCCCCGTACAACTGAGCATTCGCTTGCTACTACCGCACGGTACGCGGCTCTTGGAGTCCGAACATCGTCAAGCCGACTGGTTAGGTGAGTTTGATTCTCAGATGTTG
Organism: uncultured Gammaproteobacteria bacterium; assembly: GCA_964649525.1. Classification (GTDB taxonomy): domain Bacteria; phylum Pseudomonadota; class Gammaproteobacteria; order Arenicellales; family JAJDZL01; genus JAJDZL01. The sequence continues at coordinate 1,486 of CAZYSR010000385.1, read as the reverse complement.
GGGTATCGGTGGACGCACCCAGACCCGCTAGTCGACGAGCTTCAGGTGCGTATTCAGGATTGGGTAATGGATGCTGAACAATACGGTCTTGATCGACAGAAAATATTTTCTGGTGTCTGGACGCTGGCACACAGCATCAACGGATCGCAACCTCCAGCACTGATTCAGGGCGTACAACCTCTCGCGCCGCAAATGTCCGAGCCCTGGTACTGCTGTGCAGAACCGACTGCCCTTCAAATGTCTCAAGTCAGTACTGCAACAATACCCGCTGTCTAAACACTGACTTGCCAGGCGGTACTGACCGCATTTGTTCTACGGAATTAAAACTGTTGCCCCGGTTGTCGTGCCGCTTTCTATTGCGCGGTGTGCCTGGGGAGCATCTTTCAAAGGGTATTCGTAATTGATCTGGGCGCTCACGAAGCCACTTCGAATAGCGCTGAAAAGACCGTCGGCAGTCTCCAACAGATCTTTGCGTTTGGCGATGTAATGCATGATCGCTGGACGGGTTATGAATAGTGAGCCCCGCTGACCCAAGTCTTTAATAATGTCGACTGGATCTGGAGGACCAGAAACGTGGCCATAAGCCGCACACATACCCATCGGCCTTAAACAGTCGAGGGACTGCTGCAGAGTGTCTTTTCCAATCGATTCATAGACCACTGCCGCACCTTCGCCATCTGAAACTTCCATGACTTTATCAACAAAGCTCTCTTTCGAGCGTACGATTGGATGTTGACAGCCGGCCTCGCGAGCCAGTTCAGCTTTTGCTTGGGTACTGACCGTGCCGACAATTGTGGCTCCCATCGCGTTGGCCCATGAACTCAGGATCAGTCCCATGCCACCTGATGCAGCGTGAACAACGATCGTGTCACCCGCTTGTACCGCATAAGTACGGTGCAAAAGATAGTGTGCTGTCATGCCCTTGAGCAACAATGCGGCCACTTGACGGTCTTCCAAGTCATCGGGAATACGAACCAGACTCGCTGCGGGGTAATTTCGATACTGTGAATAACTACCAAGCGGCGGAATTGCGTATCCGACGCGATCACCAACATCAAGGGTGGTCACTTCACGTCCAACAGCCTCCACAACTCCAACTGCTTCAAATCCGATTACAACTGGGCAAGGCGGTACGAGCCACGGATGTGGAATCCCCGCTCGATGATAGGTATCCGCAAAATTAAGACCGATGGCAGTTTGACGAAGCCGTACTTCTGTCGGCCCGGGGTCAGGAACGGGCCAGTCCTCCCACAGCATGTTCTCTGGCGGACCCAACTCATGGATAACTAACGCTTTATTGGACATTTTTCACTTCCATCGAATGAAAGAGGTACCCGGCAGTTAACTGGCAAGTGCTATGGGGAAATCAACCAGAATCAATACCGGTCAATGTGACTTTTACGACCGCATTAATTAAGTGCAGATTTGCAGCGAATCTGCCTTTTTTGACGACTCAACCGATCTGTCGTCGTGCGATGCTCAATCC
>CAZYSR010000384.1:0-2765 GCA_964649525.1 uncultured Gammaproteobacteria bacterium | reverse complement strand
GGATATTGCATCTCACGTGGGACTCAGTGAATTCCACTTTCAACGGCTATTCAAACAGTGGGCGGGTATTTCACCAAAAAGATATGTGCAATACTTGACTGCCAAGGTATGCGGGGACTTACTCAGAAGTCAAGCTCCTGTGTTTGATGTTGCACTTGATGCCGGTTTATCTGGGTCCGGGCGGCTACACGAACTCATGGTTAACGTTTATGCGATGTCAGCGCTTGAGTATCGAAAACATGGCAATTCTCTGCAAATTGAATACGGTTGGCATCACTCTCCCTTCGGAATCTGCCTACTGGCCCGCACCGATAAAGGGGTTTGCTGGCTAAGTTTTCATGATCGAGAAGATGGGCTGGATGAATTGAAAAGCCAGTGGCAAGCCGCATCATTTGTGGAAAATAGAGAATCCACTGGATCTATCGTCAAACAAATCTTCGTACACGTTTTCGACGAGCCTCAGTCGATCATGGTACATGTCAGAGGCACCAATCTGCAAATTCGCGTGTGGGAGGCGCTTGTCAACATTCCACCAGCAGAACACGTCTCCTATAGCCAAGTTGCAACTAGCGTCGATCATCCCAGTGCTGTTCGAGCGGTTGCGTCTGCAGTTGGACGAAATCCAATCTCCTATATCATTCCCTGTCACCGCGTGATTCGACGATCCGGTGAGCTAGGGGGCTACCGCTGGGGATTGTCCAGAAAAAAAGTGATGCAGGCTTGGGAAAGTGCACAAATGATGGATGCCCGACTCTAGCAGAGTGGAATCAGTCAGGTGAGACAGCCTTTTTGCGCACCTCTTTGGCGAAGAATTCGATTTCGTCTTCAGTGTTGTAGTAGTGAACCGGACTCCTAATCAGAGCGTCTACACCCCAATCATCAAAATCAATCAGTGCACAGTTTCGTTTTGACACACCGATGTTGATATTTTTCTCACGCATCAGCATCTGAAACTTTTCAGCATCCGTTCCTTCAATTGAGAATGTGACAATACCGCACTTTTCGACACCTTTGTCCCAAACGGTTACGCCATCAATTTCATTCAAATGTTCACGCAATCGATCAGCCAGAAATCGGATTCGAGAATATATTTCCACCAATCCTAATGACATCGCATAATCGACTGCAACGCCGAGCCCGATTCTAGCAGCAATATTGGATTCAAAGAGTTCGTAGCGGCGAGCTCCAGATTGCAATTCGTACCTGTCGCGCTCTACCCAGGTCGCTGAATGCAGATCCAAAACTGATGGCGGGAATTTATCCATGGACTGCTCCCGAATATATAGAAAACCTGTTCCGCGAGGGCCTCTTAAGAATTTCCTGCCCGTCGCCGAAAGCGCATCACAACCCATCTGAACGACATCCAATGGCATTTGGCCAACCGATTGACAGGCATCAACCAGATACGGAATCTGATAATCGTTTGCAATCTGTCCAATATTGTTGACAGGATTCACCAGTCCGTTGTATGTTGGAACGTGGGTTACTGCGATCAGTTTAACTTTTCGATCGATCAATGATTCAAGCGCCCGACAATCCAGTTGTCCATCCTCGTCGTCTGGAACCACAGATACCTTTATCCCAGTACGCTCCGCCACCTGTTGATAGGCAATCATATTAGACACATACTCGGCGCGGGATGTGAGTACTCTGTCGCCTTTACGAAACGTCTGAGCGATACCGTAAAACGCACTATTCCACGAGACTGATGCACTTTCGCTCAGCGCGATTTCCGACTCTTTACAGTTGAGCATCCGTGCGATAGACTGATAGGTATTGTTAAGCTTTTCGCGCGCGTAGTCTTCGGCTTCATATCCACCTCGAAAGATTTCAAGGTCGAGATGCGTACGCACTGCATCAACTACCGGGTTCGGCATCAGCGCTGATCCTGAATGGTGCAGATGCACCAGCCCAAAACAACCTGGCGTTTCTCGCCTCGCTTTATCAACATCCAATGCCATAGTTATCAGTTCCCGTTTAATCAAACGCCTATATTCAGGAAGTAAACACCCTTCAAACTACCGTTTGTAACCTGTTGTCCAGAGTTAGACCAATTCATTGAGGAAATGGAGATGCAAATCAGAATCGATGGTGAAGCCGGTTCTTTTCCGCACTCAGGTGTTTAGCCTAATATACCAACTACCAGGAATTTAGTTTCGAGATAATTACGAGTGGGTGGCTATCCGATCAGTTGAACATACTTAACAAACAAGCCCTGATGTATTCCAAAAGGGGCATGCCAGTTGGTCTTCGACTGTTGGAGAATTTGAAAAGGATATTTGAGCACTATCCAGTCTTGATAAGTGGAATTTTACGGCTCATACGAATTTCGAACAAAATCACGACAAGTCCGCTACCAATGATCAGCGCACTGCCAATATAGTCTCTCAATCCTGGCAAATCTCCCCAAACCAAAAATCCCGCGAGTATTGCTAGGGGCAGCGATGCGTACTCAAAAGGTACAACGACTGAAGCTTCACCAATACGGTAAGACTGGGACAGCAGGTATACTCCCACTGCGGAAACAACTCCACAGATGATCAACAGCTGATATACGCTAAGACTGGGCCACTGCCAGGCCCTAAGCAGAAACTCCAATGCGACTTGGTTAAACACATTGAATTGACCATTTCCAATCAGGATTCCACTCACAATGCTCAGCAATATGAATGAAATCAGAACGTAAACGCTCATCGTACCCGCAGAATCGCTGATCGCAAGTTTTCGCGTCATTATTACCATCAACGCATACGTCACCGCCGACA
>CAZYSR010000383.1:0-2717 GCA_964649525.1 uncultured Gammaproteobacteria bacterium | reverse complement strand
ATCATAAATCGTTTGGGGTTTAATAGTAACGGACTTGATGCAATGCTCGAAAACCTTTCCGCATATTCAAGTTGCATTCGACCGGGACTTCTTGGCATCAATATCGGGAAAAATACTCACACACCCAATGAACGTGCAATTGAAGACTATCTCGCATGTCTCGGCGCCATTTACGAATTTGCGGATTATGCAGTGCTCAATCTGTCATCACCCAACTCACCAGGCCTCAGATTGCTACAGCAAGAATTCGAGTTCAACGAATTGGTTCATGCTGTTATGGAAAGAAGAGATGCACTGGTAAATGAGCAAAGCAATAAACTGCTACCCATTGCAGTCAAGATTTCACCTGATCTCGAGCCCGAACAAATTGACGCAGTTGCAGAACTCTCTTTGAATCATCGTGTTGATGCGTTGATTGCAACCAATACCACCATTGCACGAACTGCACCGGTCTCGCACAAGCATTTCTCTCAAACTGGCGGCCTGAGTGGAAAACTGTTAACAGATCAAGCCACATCAGTCATTAGTCGTCTCGCCAGCACCACCCGAGGTCAAATACCCATAATTGGTGTTGGAGGAATCAGTTCGGCCGAAGATGCCTGGAACAAACTACTCGCTGGCGCAACTGCAATACAACTCTATACGGCTATGGTCTTCCATGGACCCGCCTTGCTACAACAGATCGTCACCGGGTTGGCTGAACGAGCCAGACGCTACGATGAGAGTAACTTTAGCACTGCTATTGAAAAGGCTAGAAATCAACTCTAGGCGTGAAGCCCTCGACTCTCATCCGCTCCTATCATCAGATTCATACACTGCACTGCAGCACCACTTGCGCCTTTTCCCAAGTTATCCAGAATAGCAACAAGAAAAACATGGCCCGAAGGGTGTCCGCAAACGGTTAATTCAATGCTATTAGTGCCGTTGCATCGCCTGGGATCAAAATTGCGTGGATCCGATTGAGCTGAATCCAGTTGTCGCAGTTTCACAAAGGGCTCGTCCCGGTAACACAATTTATACGCTGCCACAACACTTTCGCTGCGGTCGGTAGTTGCATCATTCAGCCAATCTGAATGCAAGGGAATTTCTACTCGCATACCCCTGAAAAAAGGCCCGACCCGTGGCAAAAACTGTGGCTCACATTGCAAGCCGGAATACTTCATCAATTCCGGAATGTGTTTGTGTACCCGGTCTAAGGCATAAGGCGCTGAAAACGGTATGGATAGCAGTTCCTGCGCCGGACTCTCCCAGGTTTCGATCAAGCTTCGCCCTCCACCGGAATATCCCGACAGTGCGTGAATAATCAACTGGCTGTCAGCTGCAAGCAAGCCCCCTTCAATTAGCGGTCTCAACAGCAGAATTGCACCGGTAGGATAACAGCCTGGATTGGCAACCTTGCTCGAAGTCTGAATGGACTGTCGAACTTCTGGACTAAGCTCAGGCATGCCGAAAACCCATTCATCCGAAACGCGGTGTGCAGTACTGGCGTCAATTACCCGAGTTTCATGCGCTTGTGCCCACTCGGCCGATTGCCTGGCAGCATCATCCGGCAGGCAAAGAATCGTCAAATCAGACTCTCCAATCGCGTCCTGACGCGCACTGTCTTCTTTTCTTAATTCATCAGGTAGTCGAATGACTTCAATATCAGGCCGATTTTCCAGAAAATCAAATACCTGAAGAGCAGTTGTGCCGGCCTGACCATCTACAAATATTTTTGTGCCTGGTGTCTGATTCATCCTTCCATGGGTAGCATCACTGCGCTGTCATCAGACCATGTCAACCAGACCTTACGATCGGTTGTGTACATCTGGTCCAAAACGCCTGTCAAATTCTGCAAAGCAACTGATATCGGGTGTTCCCGCCCTTCGACATGTACGTAAAGGTGACTGCGATCACCGAGGTAAGCGGAGGGCCCCATACGTCCCAATACCGAGTTGTATTGCTGATCTGGCTGTTCAAAGGAAATCGAAAATTTTTCCGGTCGAACGGCCAAGGTAAAATCATTTCCAGGAGTCACAATGGTCTGTGGGGTAGCAATTCTGACACTGCCAAGCTCACTGGCTTCTCCAATTGCAATTCCATCTGAGAAATCTTTCAGTGTACAGTCAAAGAAATTCATTGTGCCAATAAAATCTGCAACAAACCTCGATTGAGGTTGCTCATAGAGCGACCCAGGTGTTGAAACTTCGATGATGTCACCCTGATTCATAACTGCGATTCGATCCGATAGAGTCAGAGCTTCTTCCTGATCATGAGTTACAAACACGAATGTAATTCCAACCTGCTGTTGCAAAAGCCGAAGTTCAATCTGCATCTGTTCTCTGAGTTTTTTGTCCAGTGCCCCGAGGGGTTCATCCAGGAGCAGTACCTTCGGCTGTTTGATCAGCGCGCGCGCCAATGCAACACGCTGTCTTTGGCCACCCGAAAGTTCGTTGGAGCCGCGGTCTCCATATCCTGGGAGCTTGATTAGCTCCAGCATCTGTTCGATTCGTTCATCCAGTTCTTGTTTAGACAAACCTGACTTGCGCATGCCAAACGCAATATTCTGGGCAACGTTCAAGTGGGGAAAAATGGCATAGTTCTGAAACACCATGTTCACCGGTCGAATATTCGGCGGTGATAGCGTAACGTCCTGACTATCAATATGAATGGCGCCTACAGTCGGCAGTTCAAATCCAGCCAGCATACGCAGCAAAGTGGTTTTACCACAGCCGGAC
>CAZYSR010000382.1:0-3658 GCA_964649525.1 uncultured Gammaproteobacteria bacterium | reverse complement strand
GTCCAGGACAGTTTGCCCGGCGCAATGACAGGTTTTGGCCACCACTGAATCATCAAACTGTGCACTGGGCTGGGTTGAACAGCTGAACCTATTTTCAGCTGCATTTGACTGACGCATCGTTGGGCATTCTTTGATGCTCCAAGCAGTTCGCCAATATGAAGTATGTCTCTATACACGTCGTCGAGTCGAACTGGTTCAAGAACAATGTAGGGTAAGCCTGCCGATTGCAAGCCTTCGACTACTTTTTCGTGCCCAGGAACAGTTAGTGAGGCAAGTACTAGATCCGGTTTAAGTTTGGCGACTTTTTCAACATCGATGTTGAGATCGCGGCCAACACGTGGCAGCTCAGCCACAACGTCTGGGGGATAGTCAGAATAATCGTCGATACCGACTAATAGGTCTGCGCAACCAATCGAAGCGACTATTTCTGTATTGGAGCAGGTTAAAGAGACAACACGCATTGGTTGAAATTCGAAATATCAGTCAGTCGAATCAGTGGTCAGTACCAACAGAATTAAATCGTATCAGACTTTCTATTGTTTGCTGATCTTTTATGTCTTTACCGGCATTGACTATCGACACCAAAAACTGATAAGAGTAGACTTGTGATGAAACGCTACCATATCTAATCGACCTCAATTGCAAATTACTCCGCGCTTGATTCCGACAGTCATTCAAATTCAAAATTGAGATGACTTGATCCTTTCAATACCTGCCTGAAGTTTTGCGTTCGGCAGCGAAATGTCATTTTCACTGAGCTTCAATTGATTGATAATTTAGTAACTTTACCATTTGCCGTTTTTACCCTACATCAAGGAATTATCTTGTGAAAAGTCACTATCGTGCAGCAGTCATCGGCGGCGGTGTTATTGGCGCCAGCGTTCTCTATCATCTTGCCAAACTCGGTTGGTCGGACATTGTTCTCATTGAACGCAAAGAACTGACAGCGGGTTCCACCTGGCATGCGGCCGGTGGATTTCATCCGCTCAACAACGATATCAACATTTCAAGTCTCCAGGCCTACACCATCAATCTTTACCAGGATATTCAACGTGAGAGCGGACAGGATATCGGCATGGTTCAAAGTGGGAGCATCATTCTCGCAGCAAATCCTGAACGCTGGGAGTATGTACAGTACATGCGTACTATTTTCTCGACCATGGGAATTGAAACCCGTCTGGTTACGCCAGCCGAAATCAAGGAGATCTGTCCTCTAGTAGATGTATCAGACCTGCATGGTGGTTTGTGGGATCAGTACGAAGGATTTCTGGACCCACACGGAACAACGATGGCGTACGCCAAATCTGCAGAAAAACGCGGTGCTGAAATAGTCCTCAGAAACCGTGTCATCGACCTAAATCCACGACCAGAAGGAGCCTGGGATGTCGTCACCGAGCAAGGTACGATTGTTGCTGAACACGTCATCAATGCGGGCGGTCTCTGGGCGCGTAAAGTCGGGCTAATGGCAGGGGTAAATTTACCAATCAGTCCAATGCAGCATCACTATTTGGTCACTGAACCGATCCCAGAACTCGCTGCCAGAGAAGAAACTATTCCAACAATACTCGATTTGGACGGATTTACTTACATGCGTCCGGAACGAAAGGGAGTGTTAATGGGTGTATATGAACTTAATCCCAAAGTTTGGCACCCGGAAGGCGCCCCCTGGGACTATGGGATGGATCTCATACCAGAAGAAATTGATCGAATTTCACCACAGTTAATCAAAGGATTTGAACGATTTCCGGTGCTTAATGAAATTGGAATCAAGCGTTGGGTGAATGGTGCATTTACATTTACGCCAGATGGTAACCCGCTCGTAGGGCCCGTTCCCGGACTAAGAAACTATTGGGTGGCTTGTGGCGTAATGGCTGGTTTCAGCCAGGGTGGTGGTGTTGGCTTATCGCTTGCCCAATGGATTGTCGATGGTGAGCCAGAAACAGATATCTTTGGTATGGATGTGGCACGTTATGGGGATTTCGCCAGCCAGGACCGCTACCTGTCCGAAACGGTACGTCAATCTTATTCCCGCCGATTCGTGTTAACTTACCCCAATGAGGAACTGCCAGCTGGTCGGCCACTGGACCTTTCTCCGATACATGACGAAATGTCTGAGTCTGGTGCTCAGTTCGGGTGTATCTGGGGACTTGAAGTTCCTCTATTTTTCGTACCGGACAATCCAGAATTTCAAGAAACTCCAACATTGAAGCGATCAAATGCATTCGATATTATTGGAGAGGAAGTTCATGCTGTCCGATCCAAGGTTGGCATGGTCGATATTACGGGGTTTTCGCGTTATGAAGTAGTTGGTCCCGGTAGTGCTGAATGGCTCGATACACTGCTGGCCTGTCGACTGCCAAAAGTAGGCGGTATGCGTCTCGCACCGATGTTGACACCGAGTGGCAGACTGGCTGGCGATTTGACTGTTATGAGACTGGATGAGAACCGGTTTTGGTTGATGGGCTCCTATTACCTTCAGGCATGGCATATGCGCTGGTTCGACGACCATTTGCCGGACTCGGGTGTTACTGTCAGAAACCTATGCAAAGAATGGTCGGGCATTTCAATCGCTGGACCAGAGTCGAGAAATTTGCTGGAGCGAATTGTTGCCGAAAACCTGTCCAACTCTGCCTTTCCGTTTATGAACTGTAGAAGGATCAACATCAACGGATGTGAGGCAATCGTAGCTCGAGTTTCGGTAACAGGAGAGCTTGGATATGAAATAAACGTGTCAGACAATCACATGAAGACTCTGTATTCGACGCTCTGTGAGGCTGGTACAGAATTTGATTTACGCCCTTTTGGTTTCCGCGCGATGAACAGCACACGTTTGGAGAAGGGGTACGGTTCCTGGTCCAGGGAATTCACCTCAGCTTACACACCCAAAATGGCTGGATTGGAGCGCTTCATTGATTTTGACAAATCGTGGTATATTGGCAAAGAAAGGACATTGACTCAGCGCGACCGCCCAGTGGAACAAGTTCTGAGATTGTTGGAAATTGATTCAACTGACGCTGACGCATCGGGCTTCGAGCCGGTATGGTATGGCGGTCAACGCGTAGGGTTTGTTACATCTGCTGCTTACGGATATTGGGTCAAAAAGAGTCTGGCACTCGCTTACATTTCGCAGGAAGTTTGTAACGAGTCGGAAGGCTTTTCAGTTCACGTGGTCGGCGCTGAAGTACCTGCACGGTTACTTAAGGAGCCGCCACATGATTCCGCCGGAGTCCGACTGCGGTCCTGATCACCATGGAGGTGAAATGTGAAAGGGAATAGTTTGTTTCAACGGGACACTCTTTCTTGGGCTTTTTACGATTGGGCCAATTCCGCGTTTGCCACAACAGTGGTTGCTGGATTTTTTCCAATCTTTTTCAAAGAATTCTGGTCACTAGGTGTCGACGCCACGGTTACAACGTTTCGATTGGGTGTTGCTTCTTCTGTTGCGAGTTTGATTATTGTGGTACTGGCACCCATACTCGGTGCGATATCAGATAGTGCTGGCATCAAGAAAAAACTATTGGCAGTCTTTGCTTTTATTGGTATTGTGTCGACATTCTGTCTGTATCTGGCAGGAAACGGCATGTGGGAGTTAGCCATCGCTCTGTACATCGTGGGCTCTCTTGGTTTCTTTGGAGGCAACGTTTTTTATGATGCCTTG
>CAZYSR010000381.1:0-2827 GCA_964649525.1 uncultured Gammaproteobacteria bacterium | reverse complement strand
CTGTACAAATGTGGAGGTTTTGAACGGTGGTGGTGGTCTTTTCTTCAGATCTTTTCGCTTAATTGTCGCGACTGTAAGTTTTCGCTCTGATTGCTCTAACGCCTTTTCGATCGATGCAACAGCTGAGTTTGCTGCTTCTTGACTTGTAATCTCCTGCTTCGCAAGTTTTTTACCGCTCAAGTAAGTCAGTAGGGCAACGAAAGAGTTCGAATCATTAGAACTTTCTTTGGACAGATCAACCCCAATCGTCCAGAATTCAACGGGTATGAACTGATTGATTTCTCGCTGTCTTTCAACAATGAGTCGCAGTGCAGGACTTTGTACCCGGCCGGCGGAGATATGGGGAGTGCGCAGTTTTCGAATGAGAAGTGGCGACAGATTAAATCCGACCAATTGGTCAAGTGCATCTCGGGACTGCTGTGCTTCAACCAGATTTTCCGAAATTTCGCCTGGATTCGAAAGGGAATCCAGAACTGCATTACGAGTAACTTCGTAAAAGACAATGCGGTGCACTTCTTTGCCGTTTAAAACGCCGCGCTTATTTAGGTAGTCCTTTACATGTGCTGAAATAGCTTCCCCTTCGCGGTCAGGGTCAGTTGCCAGGTACAATCGGTCTGCTGATTGCATGGCTTTCTCAATCTGTTTGACTGCGCTGCGTTTGGAGTCAATCAGTTGATATTCATGCTTGAAGTCATTATTGACATCTACCTTGTGCGACTCATATATGTGTCCACCTGTGGCTAATATTCTGTATACGCCTTCAGATTTGGAGTCGTTATTCAGATATTTGCCAATTGTTTTCGATTTCGCTGGTGATTCAACGACGACAAGATTATTCATTAAGAGCAGTTGCTAAAATATGATCGAAGAAAAGTGGGTGGATAACTTTGCTTTTTATATATTAATTCGTGAGAGTTTTCGTAATGCTACAAATTTGGTATTCGACCTGGAACTAATCAACGACAAATCTTGATTAACCTTCCAACTATGTTGCAAACCCATCCGGAATAACCCAGTCCGAAGTATCACTGCATTCCAATGGCTGTACTAGACATACTTGTTTATCCCGACCCCAAATTGCGCCGCGTCGCTGAACCAGTCGCTGATTTCAAGTCTGAAATACGAGACATGGTAAAGGACATGGCTGAAACCATGTATGCGGCACCTGGAATAGGGCTGGCTTCCATCCAGGTGGGGATACCACAGAGTATTATTGTTATCGACATATCCGAAGATCACAATGATTTGAAAGTTCTAATCAATCCCGAAGTGATTGATTCGAATGGCGAGCAGACCGTTGAAGAAGGTTGTTTGTCGTTTCCGGGATATTTTGCGGAGGTCAAACGCGCAGAATGGATACGCTTTCGAGCACAGGACTTGCAGGGAGAAACGTATGAAACTGAAGCTGAAGGCCTGTTTGCAGTATGTGTTCAACATGAAATTGATCATTTGAGCGGCAAACTGTTTACAGACTATCTGTCCCGATTAAAACGTCAGCGAGTCACCAAACAATTTCAAAAGGCAGCCCGGCAACGCCAACGCGACATGGAACGTAGAGTCGGTTAAGATTCGCTTCAATTTTGGAGCGTGAATTGCATGACGTCTGTCGATGTTGTAGTTTGAAGTTATGAACAATCTGCGAGTCATATTCGCTGGCACACCAGAATTTGCGCTACCTAGTTTGCAAAGTCTTGTCGAAAGCGACGTTGAAGTCGTTGCAGTGCTCACTCAGCCAGACCGACCAAAGGGTCGAGGGCGAAAACTGACTGCACCACCAGTCAAGCTTTTTTGCGAAGATCACGGGTTTCAAGTTCTTCAAACCCATCGCATCACAGACGAATTGATCGACGAACTCGACAGTTTCGCGCCAGATGTGATGGTTGTTGTTGCTTTCGGGCTTTTACTGCCAGTTGAACTCCTGCAACTGCCAAAGTATGGATGCATTAATGTACATGCGTCACTGCTTCCCAAATGGCGCGGTGCTGCACCAGTTGCGCGTGCAATCGAAGCAGGTGACAGTAAAACTGGCGTAACGATTATGCACATGGATGTCGGACTTGATACAGGACCGATGCTTTCTCAGGTTGAGTGTGCGATTCAGCTAGATGACACGACGGAGACGTTGCAGCAAAAGCTGGCTGTGTTAGGTGCTCAAGAATTGCTGGAAACCCTGAATGAATTGCCTCGAAAACTGAAGGAGTCGTCACCACAAACAGACAGTCTGGCGTCTTATGCTGCAAAACTTACAGTTGCCGAATCATTCATCGACTGGAAATTATCGGCTGATGAAATTGTTCGCAAAGTGCGCGCCTATAACCCCTGGCCAATTGCGAGAACAATTTATCAAGAAGTGGGAATTCGAATTTGGTCAGCGCAGGTCACCACACACACAGAGATAACCTCTCCCGGTCAAGTGATTGAAAGCACCAGCCGTGGTGTGATAGTTGGAACTGGACGTGATGCTGTGAAAATTTTGTCTTTGCAGCGCGACGGTAAAAAAAGAATGAGAGTCCAGGAATTTCTATCTGGGTTTCCGATTTTGCCGGGTTCAACTTTTGGGCACGGACCGATGGTGGACTGATCAATGTCCCAAGCGAAAAATCCCCGAACAATCGCTGCGCGTGCAATACTTCATGTGGTATTTCGCGGTCGACAGCTGAACCGGGTTCTCGAACATGCACTGGTTCAAGCGAATTCTGAAAATCGGGGCATCATCACAGAGGTAACCTACGGGGTCGTAAGGTGGTTCTGGCTACTTGAGCATGAATTAAACCAGTTGCTAACTCGTCCGGTTCGTCGTAAAGATCAGGATGTACTGTGCCTCCTA
>CAZYSR010000380.1:0-2442 GCA_964649525.1 uncultured Gammaproteobacteria bacterium | reverse complement strand
GTCGTGAGAATCGGCCCGGTAGGCGGCAACACCTTCGTTAACATTCGCTTCTATCGGATTAGCTTGTAAGTTTGAAAATAGTGTGCAGTTTTCGAGCTGGTCTCGACAGTGAGTCAGGATTTGATCGACCATCGGTAGCGACACCAAGCCCGGGTCGGTTACCAGAAGTGGATTGTTGATGCCAAACTCTCGACAGATAGTGGAAATTTCAGAAATTCGGCCAACTCCGAAACGCATTGCAGTCGGATAGTGCCAGTTGTTCGTAGAGGAATCAGTTCGGTAGGTCATCTCTTAAAAATACCAAAGTTAGGGACTGATTTGTTAAAAAATATTTAATAAAACCGGTTTGTCAGAATAAGGTGAATTCAAATCATCCGGTATCTACATCATTCTGTTAAGCACAATGATTCATCCTAAGTGTTTACGCAATTGACATTTCTCTGTCTTCTGCATTAGGTACCGACTCCTCGTAAAGTTCTCGGTTGCCCTCCATACAAGAAGGGTTGAGCACAGTTGAGTTAATTCGAAATCAATGTCCCCAAATCCCATTCCAATCTATTGAGTTTAAGCAATAATCAAATTAAACGGTGTACCAGGTTCAGCCTGATTTTATTTTACAGGGGTCAGAGAATTAAATATATACAGCAAACCCCTGCCTTTCTTGACTCATTTCAGAAAAAGGTAAAGACGCCTGGCTGGGGCAGGAGAAGGATTTTGCTTGAGTCATTTCTGTAAAATTGCGATTACGACCTATCTCCGTAAGCCAAAATAGATGACATCCGTACACATTCACATAGACCCAGTTGGTGGTATATCCGGAGATATGTTTGTCTCAGCAATGCTGGATCTTTATCCAGAGCACAAAGAAGGTATGCTTGAAAATCTACGTTGTATTTCAGCTCTGGATGATGTCGAGGTTGAGATTACACCTTACGATGATTCCGTATTAACAGGCAAGCGTTTCAGCGTTTCCGGTCCGGATTCGGAGCATCATCACGCTCATTATCCGAGTTTGCTCAACGAAATTACTGATTCTTTAATAACTCAGCATACAAAAAATATTGCCAATCGCATTCTTCTGTATCTTGCAGAAGCGGAAGCGGTAGTACACGGTGTGGAATTGGATCAGGTTACCTTGCATGAAGTGGGTTCACCAGATTCGTTGACTGATATAGTCTGTGCCGCATACTTGATCAATGCCGTAGATGTTTCAAGCTGGTCCTGTGCTTCCCTTCCAGTTGGTAATGGTAGAGTGAATTCTGCACATGGTGAACTGCCGTTGCCCGCTCCAGCAGTGGTTGAACTGCTCAAAGGCTATCCAGTTCACAATGATGGTCGAGATGGTGAACGAATCACACCAACTGGAGCTGCCATTCTTCGAAGTCTGAGTCCCCAATTTAGCACTAGACGAAGTCCAATGATCTTGATCGGCAGTGGTCATGGATTCGGAAGTGCAACCTTTCAAGGAATGAGTAATGTCTTACGACTGACTGCGTTTGAAGTTCAAAATAAATCTGCGCAATATGAAAAAATTGCGGTGTTGGAGTTTGAAGTCGATGATCAATCTCCAGAGGATTTAAGCATTGGACTGGATCGGGTGCGAAACTTTAAGGGAGTCATGGATGTCATTCAAATTCCAGCAATCGGCAAGAAGAATCGCATGACGGTTCATATTCAGGTCCTAGTATCTCCCGAACAAGCAGAAGAAGTTGCTGCCCAATGCCTGCTGGAAACATCCACACTGGGTGTGAGGGTCAGTTGCATCGATCGGATGAAGCTGAGGAGAGCCGAAGTCGTTCATGATTCGGGCGATGCTGTGGTGCCGCTCAAAGTAGCTGAACGCCCTGATGGTCAACATACAGCCAAAGTGGAAGCAGAGCATCTATCGACAGTCGATGGATACAGGCAACGCAAGCGCCTAAAACAGGCCGCTGAACAGCAGGTAGAAAGAGACCCACCACAGATCTGAACAAATGTGGAAGCATTGAGCAAAATGAGTATTCAACAGTCCTTTGATGTTGTGGAAAGTCAGATAGAGCAACTGAAATTGATTCTGACAGAAATCGAATCTTTTGTCGTTGCGGTCAGCGGTGGAATCGATAGTACGCTGCTAGCAATTATTGCCGGTAGGACTTTGGGTGTTAAAGCTGAGATGTTCCATGCGGTATCACCTGCAGTACCGGAACGTGCAACCAGAAGAGTGTGCGAATATTCTCACTCTGAAAACTGGAACCTAACGATCGCTAACGCCGGAGAGTTTAAAGACCAAAGATACATACTCAATCCAATTGATCGTTGTTATTTTTGTAAAACTAATCTTTATTCGTATATCACCAGCCAATTCGAACATCAAATTCTTTCTGGTACCAACCTGGATGATCTGAGCGATTTTCGTCCGGGCCTCAAAGCAGCTGAGCAGCATGCTGTGCGACACCCGTATGT
>CAZYSR010000379.1:0-5063 GCA_964649525.1 uncultured Gammaproteobacteria bacterium | reverse complement strand
CATCAATAGGTGCATATTTCACTTCCCAGCCTTCTTTCTCCATCCAACCGCCAACCTGTTTGGCTGAACGCTCTTCGGAGCGGTGATCTGTGTATCCGATCATCACTGCGCCTGGCTCAATGATGTTGAAATCGCCCCCTTCAAAATTACCGGCACTCACCAAATCGTAAATTGGAATTCCGTTTGAAAGGTAAAACCGAAGTACTGCGGCATACTCGCCCCGCCGTCTGGGATTCGCCAACTGACAAACTACCGCACCAAACGGAGTCATGAAATTTGAATCACGAGAGTAAACTTGGTACGGCGTATCTTCATCAGGCTGCAGAGTGTGCACAGTAACTCCAGCAGACCGATAAGCATCGACTAATTCTGCATGCTGATGAATCGCAACGTCTCGATCAAATACCAGGCCATGGCGATCAGAGGTACGGCAGATCGAACTGTATTGAAGATTCTCTTCGCCCATCCAGCGAAAGCACTCTGGTGAACCCAAAAGAACATCACGGAGAACGCCATATTCTGAATTCACACCCCAATCCCTGAGTTCGGGGGTTGAACCACCCTCTCGTCTGGCTTTTAAAAGGTCAGTATTAGGAACAGATAGATCTGCTTCAGCATGTCGTAATTCTTTCTTCATGGTGTAATTTCACCTGCTACATTGGTGGGCTCAACAATCGAAATAATCGTTACCAAAAGGCAGCCTGCTATACATGGCGCCACTATCAACTGAATTTTAACCGAGTGTCGATGTTTTGTCTTGATTTACAAGATAAACTGTTGGTCGTTTGATTGAAAGATTTCTTTAATTGATATGGGGAATGATGCATAAATCCGACTGGATCAGGCCCTTAAAGTTGATCTTTTTTACATTTGATTCTACGTCAAATGAATCGATCCTTGAAAATCTCATGGGTATTCCCAAATTTGAACTGTAATTTTTTGAATAGCTTTACTCGCCCCGTTTCACAATAAACTGGAGTCATTGGGACAAGCCGTTTCACATTACACCAGATTTTTTACATAGTGAACTGAATCAGACACTTAGAAAGATCGTTCTGGATGCTGATCATCGCTAAATTTTCAGATGATTTCGCCGCGCGTTCAGATTCAGTAGAACAGGCATGCTAGTCGTCATCGGATTTGTTGCCGAACATTTTTCACGGATTGATTCATCTAAAATGGGGAGGAATTCCTGACAGGCGCGATTTACCGCTATCGCAGATCCATTTCACACACTGTCATTCCAGATGACCGCACAGAAAGTCGAAATAGACAAATCCGCGACTACGGGTTTGAGAAAAATTCATGAACTGCCCGGCCCTGACCGTCTACCGCTCATTGGCAATCTGCACCAACTTTCTCCTGCCACGCTGCACCTGACACTGGAAAAATGGGCGGATCAGTATGGGGACATTTATCGAGTCTATTTCGGTTCCCGTCCCCTTGTAGTGATAGCTGAGTGCGAGACTACCCAACGCATTTTGCGTGATCGTCCGGAAGGATTTAGGCGCACCTCAATTCTTGAGAAAGCTGCGACCGACATGCACCTCAATGGAGTGTTCTCACGCGAGGGTGAACTGTGGCGATGTCACCGCATGATCGTAACCAAGTCTTTGAATCGTACCAAACTGAAGTCCCTGTTTCCGACATTACGGATGATGGTAGAGCGATTGAAGCGTTGCTGGGACTATTCCGCTGACCAGGCGCAGTCAGTGGATGTGTGCCGTGACCTTATGCGCTTTACAGTCGATGTGACAATGCAGGTTGCCTTCGGTATCGATCCGAACACCCAGGAAACCGAAGGTCCCGTCATCCAACGTCACCTCGACAAGGTATTTCCAATACTGCATCGACGAGTTTTTCTTCCCTTTCCGGTTTGGCGCTATATTCGCCTCCCATCTGACTACGCTCTTAAATCCTCCCTCAATGCTTTGCAGGACGAGGTGGATGAAATGGTACGTGTTGTACGGCAACGAATGGAATCAGACCCCCAATTGAAAGACTCACCAACCAACTTTCTCGAATCCATTCTATCGGAGATTGAGCGGGAGAACTCCGGTTTGTCGGATGAGGATGTATTTGCCAATGCAGGTACACTGTTGCTCGCGGGTGAGGATACTACAGCAAACAGTATTGCCTGGTGTATCCACTATTTGATGAGATATCCGGAGCACTTTCACGGGATGCGAAGCGAAGTTGATGAGCTTACGGCATCAAACAGTGCTGCCACACTTGAACTGGAGCAGACCAACAGGCTTCCCTTTCTAGACGCGTTTGTCAACGAGGTAATGCGACTTAAGCCTGTTGCCCCTTTCTTGGCAGCTGAATCAAATTTTGACACGGTAATATTGGGGTGCCAGATACCAAGGGGAACGACAATCCATATGCTTACGCGCAAAACAGCGACCAAAGATTCGAATTTTGTCAACGCGGACCGTTTCGAACCAGAGCGCTGGCTCAACGCTAAGGCTCATCGATTCCGCCCGCACGAACGCCAGGCGTTCATTCCATTCGGCTCAGGGCCGCGCCTGTGTCCGGGACGTAATCTCGCACTGTTTGAAATTCGGATGGTGCTGTCCATGCTGTGTCGCAATTTTGACCTCGAAACGATCCATGGAACGAGTGAAGTAAACGAGCGTTTGAAATTCACCATGATGCCGGAGAATCTGACCGTCAATCTTCGAAAAAGACAGAGATTGTAACATTTGGGAATAATTGATACCGGACGCGCCTGAATTGGCGTAATTGGTTTGTCGAGTGAAATGCTACAGCTTGGAAATTGAAATCTGCGAAATCAGATGTTCAACAGAAGGATGCATCATATCCAACAGCGGGAAAGGCCACACTCCTATCAGTAGTACCAGAATGGCCAGCAAGCCCAACGTGATTTTCTCCTGAATGTTGAGGTCGGTTAAGGTAGAAACTGCCTCATTTACAATCTTTCCATAGATAACGCGCTTATACATCCGCAGTGTGTAAGCCGCACCCAATATCAACGTCAAAGCTGCAATTCCGGCATAGATAGCACTTTCCTGAAAGGCGCCTATGATCACCAATACTTCTCCAACAAACCCGGAGGTACCTGGTAATCCGACATTCGCCAATGTAAAAATCATCATCAATGCGGCAAACACCGGCATACGATGCGCAACACCACCATAGGTTTCCAGTTTCCTGGAGTGCAGTCTGTCATAAAGTACACCGACGCACAAGAAGAGAGCACCTGAAATGAAACCGTGCGAGATCATCTGCACGATACCGCCTTCAATGCCGTGTGTATTGAAGACGAAAAATCCAAGGGTAACAAATCCCATGTGAGAAATTGATGAATACGCAATCAACTTCTTCATGTCGGTTTGTGCCAGTGCCACCAACGCGATGTAAACGATCGCAATCAGGGACAGCGCAATAATCACCCCTGCCAGCGACCGAGATGCGTCCGGCAAAATCGGCAAAGTAAATCGCAAAAATCCATAGGCACCCATCTTCAGCATCACAGCTGCCAAAATGACCGATCCACCAGTGGGTGCTTCAACGTGTGCATCAGGCAGCCAGGTGTGCACCGGCACCATTGGAACCTTAACGGCGAAGGCTGAGAAAAATGCAATGAATAGCAAAATTTGGGCGGTATGCGCTATTGGCAATGCGTGCCAGTCGACAATACTGAATGAAGATTCACTGACATTGTAGAGATAAAGAAATGCCACCAGCATCAGGAGCGAGCCTAGCAACGTATACAGGAAAAACTTGATGGTTGCATAAACCCGATTTTCACCGCCCCAGATACCAATGATCAGAAACATCGGTATCAGCATACCTTCCCAGAAGACGTAGAAAAGCACCGCATCCAATGCAGAAAACACACCGATCATCAGTCCTTCCAGCAGTAAAAACGCGGCAAGGTAATGTGAAATTCTAAATTGAATGACTCGCCAACCAGCAATCACCACAATAACTGTCAAAAATGTCGTGAGCAATATCAACGGCAATGAAATTCCGTCAATACCGACCGAATAATTGATGTTGAATGCATCAACCCACACAACATGTTCTGCGAGTTGAAAATCTGCAGTGGTGGTATCAAAGATTCCATAAACGATCATGCTCAAAACAAAAGTGAGCACGGAAACAATCAGAGCAACCCAACGGACCGAATCTGAACTTCGAATTCTGCCAATTCCAAGCACAGCAATACCACCGACAATCGGTAGCCAGATCAGTGAACTCAACCAGGGGAACATGGAATTTGCAGCAATAGGTTATCTGATCAAAAACCAGCTGATCAGCAACAGCAGTCCAATGATCATCGTAAAAGCGTAGTGATAAACAAACCCGCTCTGGATCACGCGAATTCTTGAAGAGATGCGTCTAACCGAATTAGCCAAACCGTTGACAACCAGACCATCGATCACATACATATCCATGAATTTCCAGAGCATGTTTCCAAGTCCCCGGGTACCGCTAGCGACTACTACTTCATTGAATTCATCGAAGCCATACTTGCGATCTAGAATCTGCCACAATAACTTGAATCGAGATTGAATGAGGGATGGCCACTCAGGTCGATGAATGTACAGAAGCCAAGCTACAAAGATTCCTGCAACCGCCAACCAGAATGGCAGGGTGATAAATCCATGTAACACCATTTTCCAGGCTGAAATTTCGCCACCTTGCCCTGCGAGTCCTGCCCCTACATGTGCCAGTGTGTCATGTTGAGGCAATACAAATAGCGACTGATCGTAAAACTCACCGTACAGCATCGGAACGGCGAACATCGCTCCAAAAATAACCGACGGTACAGCCAGTAAGACTAGTGGCAACGTAATCACCCAAGGCGACTCCTTGGCATGTGCCAGTTCATCTTCAGACATTCGTGGCTTGCCATGAAAAACAATAAACAGCATCCTAAATGAGTAAAGCGCAGTAACAAAAACGCCAATAGTAACTGCGAATAGTGCAAAACCGCTTCCCGGCAACTGACTGGCGTGGACAGCCTCAATGATGGTGTCTTTGGAAAAGAACCCCGCAAACGGCGGCAAACCGGCTAGCGCCAGTGAACCAAC
>CAZYSR010000378.1:0-2405 GCA_964649525.1 uncultured Gammaproteobacteria bacterium | reverse complement strand
TCGTCCCTTTGTAGAGCGTATGAAGAAGGCTGGAATTTACTGGCTAGCGACCGCAACAACCGTTGAAGAAGCAAAGCTTGCCGAAAGTATGGGTGCCGACGCAGTCGTGGCGCAAGGATTTGAAGCAGGCGGACACCGAGGTACCTACGCGGCAGGAGACGCTCGGCGTGCCGCGGGTGGATTAATCTCAATATTGCCAGCGATTGTCGACTCTGTGAATGTTCCCGTTATCGCAACAGGTGGAATTGCTGACGGTCGTGGAATTGCGGCGGCAATTACGCTTGGTGCGTCAGCGGTTCAAATTGGTACCGGGTTTTTGCGTGCTCCGGAAGCGGGCATTCCATCTGCGTGGTCTGATGCGATTGGCACTACGATGCCAAATCACACCATCCTGACACGCGCATTTTCGGGCCGGCTAGGACGCTCAATCGCAACTGATTATGCGAAGGCTACGGAATCTGTGGATGCGCCAGAGCCTGCGCCTTACCCCATTCAGCGCGGGCTCACGAGCAGTATGACGGGTCAAGCAAGGCGCGACAACGATTTGGCAAGGATGCAGGCGTGGACAGGGCAGTCCGGTTTTCTATCATCCGATGAACCAGCTGGGGAACTCACTAAAAGACTTTGGGAGGATGCCCAAAAACTGCTTCCCTGAATTCGCTGCAATTCATTCAGTAGACTGATCAGGAATTCGGGCTACACAAAGCATTAATGAGTAGTAAAACTTCTATCAAGGTCCTCTTTTAAATGAAAGATTCACACAAGCCAACCTTCACCCCTGTCAATTCGAATTACGAACATGAGGTGAGATCAAGCTTCAATTCGCAGGGAATCATGCAATTGTTGGGTGCAACCATGCGCACAATCGAACCGGGGTATTGTGTGATCGACTTGCCTTTCAAACCCCATTTAACACAGCAGGACGGCTATTTTCACGCTGGTTCGACGAGTACGATTGCGGATTCGGCCGGTGGTTACGCGGCGTACTCACTCATGCCAGTGGGTCACCGAGTCTTGACGGTTGAATTCAAAATTAATCTGCTGGCACCTGCGGATGGTGAATTACTTTCCGCAGAGGCGGCGGTCATCAAAGCGGGCCGAACCCTTACTGCTGCGACCATCAATGTTCACTGCATCAAAAACTCTAAGACAACGCTCTGCGCAATCATGCAGCAGACAACGATTTGTATTGCTCCGCCAGGAAATTGACTCATCCGCAGTTGGGAGTGAGTTGTTCGATCATTTTCCGGTCTGAATAATTAAATTCAAAGATACCTTCGATTTCTTGGGAATCGAATGAATACCCAAAAATACTGGAGTCGAGCGCATTCAATTGCCCAAGCAGACGAAGTATCCAGGCGTAATCATCTGATCCCAGACCGCGGTAGAACACCAGCAAACCCGACTGAGTGTCTGAAATAGCCAGCCATTGGCTGGTGAACTCACCTTCTTCGGATATCAGGCGAACCTCTCGAGTTGAGGAATGCGTCACCATAGGCCGATGCGTGAGCAAAATAAAAATTCCAGGTTTGCAGTTGATTGTCACCATTGGTGTCAGATTTGAATCAGACGTTAGGTGACGCCCCACACAGGTTATGGATCGTTCTGGGGTAATCATTACACATTTTTCCGATTGAATGGGGTCTGGACCAATGTGATCGCTGGAATCTGCAAGAACGGGCAAACTGAAAATGATTGACGCAATCGCACTTCCAGTTAAGTACCAAAGATGAATTGTAGAACCTGCAAATGTTTGTGACAACATGAGTAGAAAAAAGATTAAGAATAGAGATAAGTGCTCGTGTGCGTCGAGTTTATTTCACTCCGCACCTTCATTTTATGAGTTTACATAGACTCAAATCTGAAAGAGAATTAATCGACTGCAATTGCACAATGAATACGCCACACTCTGGATTTAGATTTTCGCGAGGCCAATGGAACTCAGTCAAATTTATATAATGGCCAGTTGATTGAACTGATGTTCGATTTTTCAATTCAACACGGATATTTCTCTATTTTCTTGCAGACCCAGCGGCAACGGATGCTATCTGTTTCATCTTCTGCTGGCATACCACTTTTCAGCAATGAAGGCGCATCCCGATTAACATGAGTACTTCGCATGCGACACTGAATTTCGGATTGGGTGAGACTGTCGACCTGCTTCGCTCAAGCGTACAGGAATTTGCTCAGGAGCAAATTGCACCGCTTGCAGCCGAAATTGATCAGTCGAACGAATTTCCACTCCATTTGTGGCAAGCAATGGGTGACATGGGTCTACTGGGTATCACCGTCAGCGAGCAATTTGGCGGGACCGGAATGGGCTACCTGGAGCACGTAGTAGCCATGGAAGAAATAAGCCGTGCATCAGCCTCGGTTGGGCTTTCATATGGAGCACATTCAAATCT
>CAZYSR010000377.1:0-2585 GCA_964649525.1 uncultured Gammaproteobacteria bacterium | reverse complement strand
CGTTTTGCACCGACTTGCATTGCAGGTATTGTTCGAACCCTGTTGCCAAAACGCCAGGCAAAATGAGTCTACTTAAAGTTTAGAATGTCAGTATTCGATTTGGCGGAGTTGACGCGGTGCGCGATGTGTCACTGGCTGTCGAAGAGCAGCAACTGCTTGGCTTTATCGGCCCAAACGGAGCTGGAAAGACCACGATGATGCGCATTATTATGGGAATGGTACGACCGCAGCAGGGTTCAGTTGAATTCCGCGGCAAAGATATCACCCAGTGGAGTGTTCACCACCGTGTACAGCTCGGCCTAGCGCTGGCTCAACAAATCGTCAAACCGCTGAACTCGCTCACGCTGTTAGATAACGTTGCACTGGCAGCCGGTACCAGGCACATGCGAAATCCGTTGCAGGCATTTTTGAATATTGATCGTTCCGAGGCGCGCAACCAGGCGCGTAAACTACTTGAATTCGTCGGCATCGGTAATGTAAACAATGCCTTTCCAAGCGAAGTACCGCTTGGATTTATCAAGCGAATGGAAGTGGCAAGAGCACTCGCACTTGAACCTGGGCTGCTGCTTCTGGATGAACCGCTTGCTGGCCTCAATCAGACTGAAGCACGCGATTTGGCTGATTTGATCGCATCTCTGGTAACGCCGACGCGCAGCGTACTTCTGATTGAACACAACATTGGTGAAGTTGCTCGCATCTGTTCAGAAATCTACGTCCAGGAAAATGGCCAGCGCCTGATGCAGGACACAGCTGAGCGTGTGATGGCAAGCGCTGCATTACGTCAAGCATACCTGGGTGAGCATAAATCTTAATGCTGCGTGTATCCCAATTAAGTTGTGGCTATGGTAATGTGATTGCCGTCAACGAACTGTCTTTTACAGTGAGGCCAGGTGAAATTTTTGGTTTGATTGGTGCTAACGGCGCAGGTAAATCTGCAACCATCCTGGCACTTGCAGGCTTGATTGACGTGATTAGTGGCCAGGTCGAACTCGAAGGGCAGGATATTACGCATCTACCCACTCATCAGCGGGTCAACGCAGGTATTGCGCTGGTGCCCGAGGGCCGGCGTGTCTTCGCAGACCTGACTGTCATTGAAAACCTGATTGTCGGGGCAACCCGAATGGACAAACCACGCCTTGATGCAGGATGTGAACGCGTGCTTGCAACATTTCCTCGACTTGCAGAGCGCCGCGAGCAACTTGCCGGATTGCTGTCTGGCGGTGAACAGCAAATGCTCGCAATTGCACGTGCACTGATGGCAGAACCGAGTGTACTTTTGATCGATGAACTCTCCTTGGGCTTGATGCCCATTGTGGTCGACGAATGCTACCGAGTTTTAGAAGCGCTCAGAAAGGAGCAATTGGCCATTGTGCTTGTTGAACAGAGTACTGAACGGGTTCAGCAGGTTGCTAACCGGATCAGTGTACTTGAAACAGGACGTGTCGTTTGGCAGGGTACCGGGGAACAAGCAGCAAAGGACAGTTCGATTGTGGAGGCTTATCTGGGACTGAAGTAAATATTGTATCCACTCGTGATTCATCGGCTAGACAAAGCCAACAAGGTATGCAACTTGATACCCTCCTTGATCGAACCAAATGAAGCCTAGCGAAACAGCGAAAGACAGAGATCAATTGTTAGAGAAGTCACATGCGTAAAAGGTTTTTTGAAGATTCAGCTCGCTCTATTCAGTTCCACAAAGCCGACGCGCAATGCCCACCAGATACTAAACGATGTTGGTTAAGATGCGTTAGCCGCGCTTTTCGTTGGCCTTCGCAAGTGTGATTGGGAAATGTCTGCGCTAAGTTCCAGATGGTACAATTTATCTCGAAGCGACACAAAGCAGATGATTAAGTCGCGTAAACTACTTCGCCGATTCAGCTGCGCAATTGGCATGGTGTGTTATTGCTGTCTGCACGTAAATACATTGACCTTGCGGGTTCACTGGTAGCGCAACACATATCGATGAACGGTTTTCCATGGCATTTGAGCCGTGGTTTGAGAGAAACGAATTGTCCTTGGTACTTGAAAAATATACATCTGATTGATAACTGATTTGTTTGGGTGAAATTCCAAGAGATAGCAGACGGCAATTAATTTCAATGTTATCAATCAGATACAAGAAATATTACTCTCAACAACGGGATAGTAATGGGAATTTATAGATGAAGGAATTCCGCGGAGATCGCACGATTGATGGTATTCGGGTTACTGTTGACGGTGAACTGCTTGATCAACAACTTCACGTCAAACAGTTTACCGATTTAGGATTTGAATGGACTTATGAGGGTGATTCGCCCCGACAGCTTGCTTTAGCAATTCTCGTCAGCCATTTTGGCGATGAGGAGAAAGCACTTGCGTTGTGCGAACCGTTTATGAAGTCAGTTATTGCGCAGCTGGACAATGAGTGGGAACTGACGAGCGAAGAAATAGACAAGGCCTTGTCAGACATTGGCTAATCTTAGAGAAACAAAATGAAAACATCAGAAATTCTCAAACACCCGTCGCTGGTTCTTACCAACGAGCAACGGCAGTTCTACTTTGACAACGGCTATTTGTTGCTGGAAAAAATCGTGCCAGAACAAATG
>CAZYSR010000376.1:0-2160 GCA_964649525.1 uncultured Gammaproteobacteria bacterium | reverse complement strand
TCGATGAACATCGCCTCGTGCAAAGGGATGAGTTTGTCATTCAGTTGTCTTGCCTTTTCTGCATCACCAGAAACTGCAGCAGTGCACATCTCATGCATCAGCTTCGGTGCAACGTTCGCGGTTACTGAAATTGTGCCTTTGCCGCCAACAAGCATCAGTTCAAGTGCATCTGTATCCTGCCCAGAGTAGGACACAAAATCATCGGCCGATTGTTCAATCAGATTTTTCCCGCGTTCGATGTCGGCCGTGGCATCCTTTATGCCAATGATATTGTCGATGTGACTCAGGCGTATGGCTGTACTGTTATGCAAGTCAACTGATGTTCGACCTGGGACGTTGTATAGAATCTGCGGTATCGGCACTGATTCGGCTATCAGCTTAAAGTGCTGATACAAGCCTTCCTGGGTGGGTTTGTTGTAGTACGGCACTACCAAAAGACAAGCGTTCGCACCGAGTTCCAAGGCGACTTTGGTTAACTCCAAAGCTTCTGCAGTGCTATTTGAACCGGTGCCTGCAATGACGGGGACGCGTCCTGCGGCAGTTTGAATCGTTTTTTCGATAACAATATGATGTTCATCATGACTTAACGTGGCAGATTCACCTGTAGTACCAACCGACACAATTCCATCTGTTCCCTGTTCGACATGATGGTTAACAAGTTTTGCCAGAGAATCCAGATCTAAAGATCCATCTTCGTGCATCGGGGTGACTATTGCAACTATACTGCCAGTAATCATCATGGTTTGTTCTCCAGCAACTGATTTTCTGTAAATCGCATCAAGAATTGCCCACGCTGTGCATAGTCAAATTGGGTAAAAGAAATAAAATAGTTAAATCAACAAAAGACTTAGTTGTCAAAGAAAATATGCGTATGGCATTTATCCAATGCCTGTCATAATTGAAAGGAATATGTAAAGCGAAAAACTAACGCACCACTCGCTTGATCAGCTCATTGTGACCCTTCACTCCCTCAAATTGTTAATATATCCAATCTTGTACTGATTTCTAAGATAAATTGATTCGGCGATAGGCAATTTAAAGTGAATGATTACCCTATTTGGCGAACAATCATATAAACGCTTTGTCAATGGGTAAAATTTCTGTCGCATTCAATTTTTTGCTTGTCGATTCATAAAATTCGGGTATGGGTAACCCAGGACCTAGGAAATCACCACCAGTTAGAAAATGGGAAACAGACTATCAAAAATTTACACTAGAACCGGAGATGATGGCACAACCGGACTTGGAGACGGCAGTCGTACACCAAAGGATTCTAACCGCATCGAAGCCCTGGGCGCCATTGATGAGCTCAATAGCTGTATTGGTCAAGTTCTGGCTCTAGAAATTCCAGACGAGGTAGATCATTGCCTCTTTGAGGTACAGCACACACTGTTTGATATCGGCGGGGAAATGTGCATTCCAGAATTTCGAATGGTTGACCAAGAGCGCGTTAATGCACTAGAAACCGAGCTTGACAGATTTAACGAAAACCTCGACCCACTAAAGGAGTTCATACTGCCTGGAGGGACAGAGGCTGCTTCAATTTGTCACAGCGCGAGAAGCATTTGTCGACGTGCTGAACGCAGAGTCCACACTCTCGCCCGAAATGAGGATGTGTCAGATGCCTCTAGACAGTATCTCAACCGCCTCTCTGATCTTCTTTTTGTTGTGGCACGTTACCTCAACAAGAACGCTGGCGGGTCTGACGTTCTTTGGAGACACGACAGGACGCGGAAAAAGTTCAAACGAAATAAACAAGGCAAGACGAAAAAACTGACTGGTTAGCGCACCTTAGACCAGTCAAAATACGGCCCTGGATCAGTCTTCCGGCCCGGAGCAATTTCCGAGTGTCCAAATATGCGGCTGCGATCAATTTTTGGATATCCCTGAAGCAGCAACTCGATAAGCAAATCAAGCGATTCATACTGATCTTCTTCAAACCGATCCTCATCACACCCTTCAAGCTCAACTCCAATCGAAAAATCATTCACTCGATCTCTACCCAGGCATCGAGATATTCCGGCATGCCAGGCGCGCTTGTCTAGCGGAACAAATTGAACAACGCTTCCATCCCTTCGTATGAGAAAGTGAGAAGATACTTTCAATCCTTGCAGATCGGCAAAGTGATCATGGGCCTGATAGTTGAGGGTGTTACAGAAG
>CAZYSR010000375.1:0-5364 GCA_964649525.1 uncultured Gammaproteobacteria bacterium | reverse complement strand
GCAATGAAATAGGCCAACGGATAGGCCAACAATACGGTAACCAGCATCACCAGCAGGGAAATACGGATCGATCGATAAAGAATGAGGTAGTAGATTTTTTTACGAAAGAAATCTGCGTAGTTAGTTAGGGTGAAGGTCTGAATCAGATCGACGTATTCCTGTTTCCAGAAACTCAGAGTGACCAGAATCATCAAAGGAAACAGTAGACCTAACAGTATGATGGTTAGAGTGGGAGACAGCAGCGTGTAGCCGCGCACAGTTTCACTTCTTCGAAACCGTAACTGGATCCGCGAAACCAAAGATTGTTCAGATGCTAGGGATGGCATGAACTCGCGCCTTTAGCGTCAATCTAGCGAGATGGGCAAACGATTTGACACTGAACTTCAAGTTCAGTGGATGGTTATTATTGTGTAGTGCGTCTGTTGGACAAATTGGGGGTTCGAAATTTTCAAACCCCCAAAACTTGTTGTCCAGAATCAAACAGGTATCTACAAGCCGGCTTTAACTTCCTCAAACATGGACTGCAAAGCAGCTTCATTGCCGATCGGCACCTGAAAGATGCCAGCGCTCAACAATGCCTCCGGATCACGTGAAAGACCGCGATCGGTTAGCGTAGCTTCATCGACAAGACCATACGCATCAATGTTTGAGTGGCCATATCCTTCTTCAACAATTGAAAAAGCACCTGATTCAGGAGCAAGAAAAGCATCAATGACATCATAGGATTTATCGAGCTTCTCAGGATCAGCAGCCGACATCAGGCAGAATCCACATACCCAGGTCATAGCACCTTCTTTCGGATTCATGTATTTGACATTGACGCCTGCACCCTTGAGTGCGGTAAACGCATCGTTCCAAGAGCTAGTGGCAACCAATTCACCCGCCGCCATTGAATTTTCCAAATCGGTAGGACTGGTCCAATAGTAACGCAACAATGGCAGCTGCTTTCTCAGCAGTTCCCTCGTCACTTCGACTTCATCGTCTGTCATATTAAATGGGTCTGCTGCTCCACCGTAAATGGCTGCAACCATCACACCATCAATCAGGCTGTCAGACATAGACAGTCTTCCTGAGTAGCGTTCATCCCACAGAATGCCCCATGTTTCATCTTCCTGATACTTTTCATCGACCAGATCCGGGCGGTATAGTACTGAAGTCAATCCCCAATCAGCTGCAACAAAGTAATTGTCGCCATTCGACATCATGCCTGGAATATTTTTCAGGCTGGGGATAACGCTGTCCCAATACTTCAGACGGCTGGTATCAATGGGTTGAATAATACCCGCATCTCGCCAGATTTCGACCTTGTATGAACACGGATGACTGACATCAAACTGTGCACCGGCTTTGACTTTGGCGAATGCTTCTTCTTCATCCCCGAAGATAGAGAAATTCGGATATTCACCGTGTTTCTCAAAATACTCACCATGGTGCTCGTTCGCATCCCAACCTTCCCAGGTAAAAACATTGGGGTGGTCCGATGCTGCAGCATTCACAGGACCAGAAAAGACTGGCAGCATCACGGTCGTGATTCCGGCAGAGGCAAGAACCTTATTGAACTGACGTCGAGACATCTTGCCAGTTGCAAGCTGCTCAATATAGTCGTCTCGATTGAATTTCTTCATTCTATTCACTCCTAATGATTACTAATAATTTTTGATTTTACATAAATTTAAAATTATCCATTCAGATTCCAGCCAATTTTAACGTTTTGCCAATTGTAAATTGGAATCTGTTAGCATGCTGTCAATGAGCTAGAGAGCAGGATGTTCAAATTTTGTCCTACGGAGAGGAAATTCGGACTTAGGCTAAATCCAAAGCTTTCTTCCTGTTGTCGGCCCAAGTTCGAATAATTTGATCAACTGCCAGACCAATAAAAGCAACACAAAGGCCAAGCGTCAATCCAATTCCGGTGCCCTGCGGATCAGAGATAGCCTTCAAAATCAACTGACCCAGATCAGTTGTTCCAATAAACGCCCCAATGATGACCATGAACAGCGCAAAAATCACAGTCTGATTGATGCCCAGCACAATGTGCGGAAAGGCAAGCGGCAACTCAATTGATATCCATCTTTGCCATCTTGACACTCCAACCATGGATCCAGCATCATGCATAACCCCAGGTACGCTTCGAAGCCCTTCTACCGTGTATCGGGTCGCCGGTACAGATGCATAGACAACCGTTGCAATGATGACCGATGTATCGGTAATGCCAAATAACATAATGACCGGAATCAGGTAGATAAACGAAGGAAAAGTCTGAAGGAAATCGCAGATTAGCAATATGACTTTGCTGGCAGTATTGCTTTGAGCGCATATTGACCCGACAACTATCCCGAATACTGCTGAAACGATCACAGCAAATGACGCAATGTATGCAGTGATCAGGGCTCTGTCCCAATATTCCGACAACGCGATAAACAGCAGGAAACCACCAATAATCAATGCCTGTCTGACTCCAGCAAGTATGTAACCAGCCCCCATCATCAGAACAAATGTCGCAGCCACCGGCATGGCAAGATACATACTCTTCATTGGCTCCAAGATGTTAGTAATCAGGAACTCATTGAATGCTTTAAGCGCGTAGAAGAATGTATCCCAAATCCAGTCGACCGTCAATTGCCAAAACGGTGCGGTGGTAATTCCTTTATTGTGCGGGACAATGTAAAAATAATTGTAACTATCCCGAAAAATTAAGCTGCCGATATATGCGAGAATCGAACCCACTATAAACACAAGTAATGCAATCAATGCAAACCTGTTGCGTTGGAAAAATGTGAGGTCAGCAAAATAATCGGTCTGTTTGTTGGCCCAGGCTAATGACATCTTGTCGAGTAGAACAGCAATCAGCACGATGCACACGCCAATTTCAATGCCAGTTCCAACTCGCAGTGAATTGAGTGCGATCATTAGATTCGAACCCAAGCCCTGGGCACCAATGAATGAAGCGATGACTGTCATCGCCAGACACTGCATAACAACCTGATTGACACCAATCAAAATATCACGCCTAGCGGTAGGAATCAGTACCCTAAACATCATCTGAAAATCATTGCAACCACTCATCAAACCGGAATCTACGATATCTGCGGGTACCTTTTTCAATCCCAATAACGTCAATCGCACCATCGGGGGCGAAGCAAAAACAATTGTCGCTATTGCTGCTGCATGATCGCCCACACCGAACAGGACAATAACAGGTACCAGGTAGGAGTAATGCGGCATAGTCTGGGCAACATTCAGCAACGGATTCAGCGCAATCTCAACCACCCTGCTCTTGAATGCCCAGATTCCAAATATCAATCCAAGCAGTACCGATACTGGTGCAGCAATTAGAACAAAAGACAACGTCTCCATGGATGGTTTCCACTGACCAAATACCGCAAGGTAAATAGTACAAATTCCAGCAAGAATCGCTAAGCCTTTACCCTGCAGCTTGTATCCAAGAATGACTGCCCAACCAGCGATGACTGTCCAGGGAAGTGCTGGCCAACGCAACCACGGATTTTCATTGATGAAGTCCCAATCTGTGAACGCAACGACGGTTTTGACACCGCCAAGAAAAATCTCGCGCACGAAGTTGATGACTAGTAAGAAAATGCTCGATATTGAACGGGTAAATTCCCTGAATAGCGGTTTTTCTTCAAAATCATCAATAATCGGGTCGTAAACCTGGATTGGCATCCAGTCAAACATCAGATACCTGACAGAGTCATTGATGATGTAAGGCAGTTGTTTGAGGAGAGGAGGAAATCGCCACAGAAAATTGGAGTCAGATGGACTAATAAGCAGACAGAGTAAGAAAAACACCGCCAACAAAATGAAAAACTGAACGGCTTTTGGATGTTTGGTGAGGAGATCCATAAGGTTCAGTTTTGTGTCGATTCTGCAGATCGACCTCCAAACAGTACTTTAAGTACATGCGATGCATGTAAGGTTCCAACAATGTTGTCTTTTTCATCCACCACCGCTACCGGTCTTTCCTCGCTGAGGATGTCTTCCGCTACGGACTCAACAATCGCATCCCTGGACACACGCAAATCTCCCAGTCTTTCTGATTCATCCAGAGGATCCATGATTGATCCGACAGTTAGTACTTTTACGCGTGGAACGTCCTCTGTAAATTTTCGAACATACTCCGTTGCAGGGTTGAGTACGATATTGGACGGTGTATCCAACTGTTCAATTATTCCATCTTTCATGATCGCGATACGGTCCGCCAGTCGAAGCGCTTCATCAAAATCATGTGTTACGAATAGAATGGTTTTGCCAAGAACACCCTGTAGTCGCAGAAATTCATCCTGCATCTCCTTGCGGATCAGGGGGTCTAATGCGGAAAACGGTTCATCCAAAAACCAAATGTCGGGTTCCACTGCAAGTGAACGGGCAATCCCGACTCGCTGCTGCTGGCCACCCGAAAGCTCCCTCGGGAAGTAGTTCTCCCGCCCTTGAAGACCAACCAGTTGAACCATCTGTGCAGCCCGTTCAACACTTTTACGGGTACTGCTACCCTTAACTTGAAGAGGAAAGGCGATATTCTCAAGCACAGTCTTGTGTGGAAGCAACCCACAGCTCTGAAACACCATGCCCATCTTGTTTCGCCGCAACTCTATGAGCTGCTTTTTGGTTAGTGCCAGCAAGTCTTGTCCATCAACGTATATCTTACCCGCAGTTGCATCAGTCAGTCTTGAGATACAGCGAAGCAGCGTTGATTTTCCAGATCCAGACAGACCCATGATGACCAATAACTCTCCCAGATTAACCTCCAGAGAAACATTATTGACGCCAACAATTAAGCCGACTTCAAGAAACTTGCTGCTGTCTACAACGCCATTAGTTTGTTCGAGAGTTTGTTTGGCATTGTTGCCAAAAATTTTGTAGACAGACTCACATTTGATTACGGGGTGTGAAGACATCGTAGTTTTTGCAGATCAGGATGTACTTCAGGTGCTTACTTTTGAGATCTTGAATCTCGCATAGTGAGGAAACAAATCCCCCTTTGCAGGGGGATTTGAAATTTATCAAGAAATTAATTGATTGCTTTAGTCCGATTAGTTGGTATCTCCTAGGATTGACTCCGTCCAGGGCTTCCAAACATTTTCGTTGTCAGCGAGCCATTTCACCGCTGCGTCCTGGTGGGTCATGCCATCGACATCAACCAAAGCAGCCATTGAACCGATCTGAGGTGTTGTGAAAGTCAGCTTTGTAAATGCCGTATAGGCCTGGGGATGCGACCGTGGAAATCTGTAGTTTGCAGCTTTTTTCAGCCAGCCCGTCGGTGAACCACAACCCGTTGTGGATAAGTCACCTCCGTCGGCAATGCGGCAGCCATCATAGTATGGTGGAAATTCAATAAAGGTAAAT
>CAZYSR010000374.1:0-8160 GCA_964649525.1 uncultured Gammaproteobacteria bacterium | reverse complement strand
TGGTTTCGGAGGTCAGAAATTCATTCCTTACGTTTTGGAAAAAATCCAGGCAGTGAGCAGTCTAATCAGATCCTCTTCCCGACCTATTCGATTAGAGGTCGATGGTGGTGTCACAGTTGATAATATTGCTCAGATTGCAGCAGCCGGAGCCGATACATTCGTTGCGGGTTCGGCGATATTCGGATCGACTAACTATGGGGCTACCATCTCTAACATGCGGAATGCAATCAATTCCTCCGCATGATTAGCGAGTTTGAACGAAACACGAATCTCAGTCAGATTTGGTGA
The DNA here is from genome assembly GCA_964649525.1 of uncultured Gammaproteobacteria bacterium. Classification (GTDB taxonomy): domain Bacteria; phylum Pseudomonadota; class Gammaproteobacteria; order Arenicellales; family JAJDZL01; genus JAJDZL01. The sequence continues at coordinate 7,872 of CAZYSR010000374.1, read as the reverse complement.
AAGGGTATACCCTTTTGAATTGCTGACATTCGTCGGCATGTTTATTTACTGCTTCAGAACCCTTGCACTTCAAACAACGATAGTGAAAAATGCTAACAGAAGAACAGTTTAATCAGCTAAAGGATGAGGGCTACACCCATATTCCATTTCAGCGCGAAGTGCTGGCGGACTTTGATACACCACTCAGCACATATTGCAAACTTGCTCGGCAGCCATTTACTTACCTGCTTGAATCAGTACAGGGTGGTGAAAAGTGGGGACGATTTTCAATCATTGGATTACCCAATTCATCCCGATTGGAAGTTCATGAGAAAACCATGCGTATTCTCAAGTCCGATACTGTTGTTGAAGAATGGCAAAGTGAAGATCCATTAGCGGACATAAAAGCGTTCCACGAAAAATTCCGCATGCCGAGTTTTGAGGCAATGCCTAAATTCACTGGTGGTCTTGTGGGCTATTTTGGATACGACACTGTACGTTACATAGAGCCCACTCTGGCGGCAGGACGAAAGCCCAAGGAATACGAAATTCCTGATATATGCCTGATGGTTTCGGATGAAGTCGTTGTATTTGACAATTTATCCGGTCGACTATTCATCGTGATTTACGTGGATGTGACGCAAGGAGAAACCCGTGAAACTGGAATTCGTCGCCTGAATGAGTTGGCTAAACAACTGAAGGCACCAATTCCATCTCGTCCGGCACTCTCGCTGAAGGAGGAGGCGAATGAAGTCGCTTTCGAATCTGCTTTTGGTCAGGTAGGGTACGAAAACGCGGTTGAAAAGAGCAAAGAGTACATTCTAGCGGGAGATGTGTTTCAAGTTGTACTCTCACAACGACTTTCGGCGCACTACAAGGGTGATCCGATCGATCTTTACCGAGCGCTTAGAACGTTGAACCCGTCTCCCTATATGTACTTCCTGGATTTTGGAACATATTGCATCGTCGGTGCTTCACCGGAAATCTTGGTTCGGTCAGAAGACGGCATTGTAACGGTGCGACCTTTGGCCGGCACGCGCCCTCGCGGCGAAACTGAAGAGGAGGACCAAAGACTGGAGGTGGAGCTTCTGGCTGATGAAAAAGAGCGGGCCGAGCACATCATGCTGGTTGATTTGGGTCGAAACGATATTGGGCGGGTTTCAAAGCTTGGGACGGTCAGAGTCAATGACGTCATGCAGATTGAGCGGTATTCACACGTTATGCACATTGTCTCGAATGTAACGGGTGAACTGTTGGAAGGCAAAGACGCAATTGATGTGCTGCGCGCGACACTACCGGCTGGCACCGTCAGTGGTGCTCCCAAGATTCGCGCGATGGAGATTATTGATGAACTTGAGCCACACGAGCGCGGAATTTATTCAGGAGCAGTTGGATATATCGGATGGAATGGTAATCTGGACACCGCAATTGCCATTCGTACTGCCGTTTTGATAGGGGACCGGGTTTTTGTCCAGGCGGGCGCCGGTTTGGTCGCAGATTCTGTTCCCAATACTGAGTGGCAAGAGTCAATGACCAAAGCTCGGGCGATCCTGCGTGCGGTCGCCATTGCGGAACTCCCGGAGTGATGCCTGTGATTCAGCTGTGCCGAAAAATTACAGAGTGGCGGTGGTTCGAGCGAGGCATTATCGCTCTCATCATATTGAATGCGATTGTTCTAGGAATTGAAACTTACCCGGCCGTTGCGGTTCCTTATGAATCTGTGCTGCTTTTGATCAACCGTGTGGTTCTAATTGTTTTCGTCATCGAGGCAATTATGAAAATCACTGCTGCAACACCAGTATTCAGCCGATATTTTGGAGATGGTTGGAATCTATTCGACTTTTCGATAGTGGTATTTTCACTGATACCACAAACCGGTGAGTTTGCGCTCATCGCCAGAACCATTCGACTGCTACGCATCTTGCGCTTGATTACTGCGGTTCCTGAACTTCGTCTAATTGTTTCGACACTGATCAAATCACTGCCCGGCCTTGGCAATGTAATTTTGTTGATATCCATTGTTTTTTACATTTACGCCATCGCTGGATATCACATGTTTCATGCACACGATCCATTCCATTGGGGATCATTGGGGACTTCTCTGATCACACTGTTTCGGGTGTTGACGTTGGAGGACTGGACCGATGTGATGTACAACGCAATGGAACTACATTCACTTGCCTGGATATTTTTCATCAGTTTCGTCGTCATTGCAGCCTTTATAGTCATAAACCTGTTCATTGCAGTTGTAATCCACAATCTACACAAAGCACAGCACGAAACGGAACTGGTTCAAGACGAAAATCTCGATGCTGAAATTTTGCACACGCTGAGTGAATCGAAGAAATCACTTGAGCGCATTGAACGGGTTTTTGCCGAAAGACAACAGCAGGACAATCAAATTAATGATTCGAATGCTTAGGTCTTCCTCATTAATGACATCAACGAAGTTGTATTGATTGAAGATGAAGGTACTGGGAATTGAAACTTCCTGTGACGATACCGGCGTCGCAATTTACGACTCGAATCAGGGTCTTTTGATTAATCGATTTTCATCGCAAATTGATATTCACAAGATTTATGGGGGTGTTGTACCCGAACTTGCGGCCCGCGATCACATAAGGAAGGTCATGCCGCTGATTCAATCGGTGCTTGAAGAGACAAAGCTTCAAAAGGGTGATATTGACGCGATCGCATATACTGCAGGACCTGGACTGGTAGGTGCGTTGCTGGTCGGCGCTACAGTTGGAAGGTCACTGGCTCTGGCACTAAAAATTCCAGCAATTGGTGTGCATCATATGGAAGGACACCTGCTATCTCCCATGCTTGAAAACGAAACTCCGGAGTTTCCCTTCCTTTCACTGCTTGTCTCTGGTGGTCACACCATGCTTGTTGATGTGCAGTCGCTTGGCAGATACAGTCTGCTGGGTGAGACTCGCGACGATGCTGTGGGTGAGGCATTCGACAAGTTTGCCTCAGTTCTAGGGCTATCCTATCCCGGCGGGCCAAGCATTGAAAGGTGTGCCACAGAGGGGCAACCGGACCGTTTCAAGTTCCCAAGGCCCATGTCTGGTCATGACTCACTGGATTTTAGTTTTTCAGGGCTAAAAACTTTCGCTATCCAGACGGTGGATAAACTTAAACTTAACGATCAGGTTCGAAGCGATCTTGCTTACGCGTTTCAGGATGCTGCTATTGACGCTCTGGTTGTCAAATTGAAACGTGCACTAAAACAAACAGGCTATTCTGAAGTGATTATTGCTGGCGGTGTAGGTGCGAACAAGTTGCTACGTCATCGAATTGCTGAACTCGCAAAGCAATTGCAGGTTCAAGCGTACTTTCCCTCGTTAGAACTTTGTACTGACAACGGAGCGATGATTGCGTATGCGGGTTATCTGCGATTAAAGGCCGGATTCAGCGAAGATTTGAACTATGCGGTATATCCGCGATGGTCGCTAGAGAGTCTTGAGTCCATTCAGTCCGAAGTAATGGTTTGAACGCGCATTTATCCGGTTCAACTTAGAATTCTGCCTTAACCGATGTTGAGACGGATTTTGCTTTCGTCACCCGCCATCAATCGCTGGATATTCGTTCGATGCCGAATGACAATAAACAGAAAAATCAGAATGCAAGTAGCCGTTAACCACGAATTCTGATAAAAATACCAGGCGAAAACAGGCGCGAGCAACATTGCAACAATTGCGGATAAGGATGCATAGCGCCATATTAGTGCAACAACAAGCCAAACACCTCCCACTCCCACGAAAACGGGCATACCTAGACCCAAATATGCACCAAGCGCAGTAGCGACACCTTTTCCACCCTTGAATTTGAAGTAAATCGGATACAAATGCCCCAAGAATGACATGAGAGCTGCGGCACTGATCACCAAGAAATCATCAGTGATCAGCCGGGCAATGAGAACGGGTATCGTCCCTTTTGCAAAATCGCCGAAAAGCGTGAGTGCTGCAGGCAATTTCCCACTCAGACGTAACACGTTAGTTGTTCCCGGATTTCCAGAGCCTTCTACTCGCGGGTCAGGCAGTTGAAGCAGCTTCGAAACTACAATCGCACTAGACACTGATCCAAGCAGATAGGCGAAAATTGCAATTATCAGTATGGTCAACACTTGATTTACGTATGAGGGTTAATTGACAGGTTTGATGCAAACAATTTTAACGAAGAAGTCGGCTTATTCAAGAGAAGGTCGGCTAAAAATTTCATCGTCAAGTTCAGTATTCCGCATTCACTGAATCATTCAGTTCGGGTATAAGGAATTAGCCTGACGGAACAAGCATTAATGGAATTGGAGCCTGCATTGGATATAGTCTTTGTCGAAAACCTGAAAATTGCTGCCAGCATCGGAGTATGGGAGTGGGAGCGTCGCGTTAAGCAGAATCTCATAGTCGACATCCAATTGGGGTGCGATATTCGCCAGGCCGCCCAGAGCGATTCAATTGAAGATGCAATCAGTTATAAAGATGTTGCCATGCGAATTCATGATTTTGTCGCTGAATCAAATTTCAAATTGATTGAATCAGTCGCAGAAAGCATCGCCACCATCATCCTTGAAGAGTTTTCAGCAACTTGGTGTCGAGTCAAGATTAGTAAACCACGTGCGGTTGAAAAAGCCAGCAATGTGGGCGTGATAATTGAACGCGGTTCCAAACCTGCTTCAACGAACTGAACTCAAGGTGTGGTAATCACTCGTCCACCGTCCACTGTCAGTGTCTGCCCGGTTGTAAATGTCGCTTCAAGCGCGAGGTATCTCACCGCTTTAGCCAACTCGTTTACGGTTCCAATTCGTCCCAATGGTGTTTTGGAGAGGACTTCCTGAGCGACTGTCTCACCTTCTGCCCATAAAATTGCACCTGGCGCGACAGCATTGACCCGAACCTCGGGTGCGAGTTCAAGAGCCATTGATTTTGTCAGAGCTTCAAGTGCTGCCTTGCTGGCACAGTATAGGGAATAATCCTGCAACGGATAACTGGCGTAAATATCCGTTACATTCACGACGCATCCTTTTGCCTTCCGTAGTAAAGGCAAAACCGACTGGATGAGGAAGTAAGGCGCTTTGACGTGAATTCCAAACATTCTGTCAAATGATTCAGTCGATGTATCACCAATTGCGTTTGGCTGAAATTCTGATGCGTTGTTGACTAATACATCCAGACGACCGAATGACTGAGTAAGCTGGTTGCCAAATTCTAGAATTTGATCGAACTCGAAAAGATCCGCCTGAAACTCAACCGCGGAATTCGCTCGAATGCCATTCAATTCCTGAGTCAGTTCCTTTACCTGGAATTCTGAACTTCGATAGTGAATAGCAACAGTCAAACCTTGAGAGTGAAATTCTCTGGCAACTGCAGCACCTATTCGCTGACTACTGCCAGTGATAAGTGCGACTTTACCCTCAGATTTCAAATCACATCTCCGGCTCACTTCAACACACTAATTAGACACTATTAATTAAAGGAAATCCTTTTATAATCAAAATATTAAAATAATTCGGAAGATTGTCTAATGGTTGAGCGAATGTCAAAATAAAATCAAGTTTATGGGCATTGTAACCTACAAGAACTCGAACAGTAAACATGTTGCCTGATTCAATTCATGTGAGACAAATCAGGCAACTGATGCTACTCTTCCTGATACAGTTTTACTAGTCATCTCCCGATTCTCTCCAGTCCGGTTTAATTTCTGAATTGTGTGAATTATTGATGTTGAATTCTCTGGTTAAACCATCCGAATTTGAACAATCGAGAGACTTACATCAACGAGTCAATACCATGAAATTTGAACGTATATTGTTCAAATTTCATGGCACAATGCCGCCGATGTGATTCCGCAAATGTTAAAACCAGATGACGAATAGTCAAGCAACTCACTACAATCAAGGCGCGACTCGGTTTGCAATCCTGCAAAATTCTGATTTGTACAGAATGCTTCAGGATTCCGCCTTGAAGCGGATTTAATGATCTCAACTTCATTACAAGTTTGTAGCACTAATGTCACTCTACCCTGTCAGTTCGACTGCTGATGCACTAACCATCCATGGTGAAGAGAGCGAACGTAGTAGTCGACTTCAAGATCAAATTCGTCAACTCATCAGATCTTCCGGCATCAATGCCATCTCATTTGCGAAGTTTATGGAAAGCGCACTTTACCATCCTGTAGATGGATACTACACCTCAACGACACAGGTGCTGGGCAGGGAAGGGGACTTTACAACTGCGCCTGAGTTTGGAGCAGTTTTTAGTCATTTTCTGTCTGCAAAAATTGTGAGAATATTCAATTCATCACTAATTCCTGTGCGGATTTACGAATTTGGTGCCGGTAGTGGAAAACTCTGTGTTCAGGTATTGTCTGAACTCAATCGGCTCGGCTGTGAAATTGACGACTATGTGATTTTTGAGATCAGCCCCAGACTGAAACAGATCCAGCAACAGTTTGTAGCCAGGCAAAGCCCTGAAATTTCAACGAAGGTTCACTGGTCTGATTTTCCCGCCGATAAAGGTATGCAGGGTGTCGTAATTGCCAATGAAGTCATAGATGCGATGCCAGTAGAACTCATTCGCTTTGTTGAGGGACGAGTGCATCAGGGATATGTCACAGAATTGGGAGAATCATTTCAACTCGAATTCAGGACGAATCTCGAAGAGGAGTTTGAACAAACTTGTAGCCAGATCAACTGGCCAATATTTGAAGGCATCTACACATCAGAAATTCACTGCCGTGCTGAAGCGTGGCTAGAGAAGGTTGGAGAATGTTTTGAAGTTGGATCAATCTTGATCTCCGACTATGGATTTCCCCAGCATGAGTACTATCATCCTGATCGAAATCAAGGTACATTGATGTGTCACCGAAGACATCACAGTTTGCATGACCCATTAGAGTTCATAGGGTGTCAGGACATTACGGCGCACGTCAATTTTTCATCCCTCGCCAGAATTGCCGAGACAGTCGGAATCGAAATCAACGGATTCACCACACTTGCAGGCTTTATTGTTGATACTGGCTTGGAGAGTCTGGACCTTGCATCATTGCAGGTATCGGAGCAAATGTCTGTGACACAGCAACTCAATACTCTGACATCTCCGTCTGAAATGGGCGAATTGTTCAAAGTGATGGAATTGAGTAAGAATGTGGAATCCGACCGACTGGGGTTTGAAACGCTTGACCACATGCATCGTCTGTAATATCAAAATCTGAATTCAAGCGAAATTATGGAACTTTTGCAATCCAGTGTTCTAGCTCTCATTCAGGGGGCAACTGAATTTCTGCCGATTTCCAGTTCCGCTCATCTGATTCTGTTTCCGACTTTGTTCAGATGGCATGATCAGGGGCTTGCATTTGACATTGCAGTACATGTCGGAACACTATTCGCGTCGCTTGTCTACTTTCGTGTACAGATCAGTGAGATAGCAGGTGCGTGGTTTAAGTCCTTACTGGGAAGTGGCACAACTGCAGAATCAAAACTTGGCTGGTTCATTATTGTTGCTAGTGTGCCGGTTGCAGTTTCGGGGGCCTTCGCATACGACCTAGTAGAAAATGAACTTCGCTCTGTGACCGTGATTGGACTTGCAACCCTTCTGTTTGCATTGTTGCTTTGGTACGCCGATCACTTTCGACGAGGCCAAAGAACACTACGCGAATTGCGTCTGACGGACGCATTGCTCATCGGTTTGGGACAGGCCTTGGCTATTATTCCCGGAACTTCCCGGTCAGGAATTACGATGACGGTTGCACTGATGGTTGGGCTAAATCGTAAGGAAGCAGCGAGGTTAGCATTCTTACTGGCGATTCCCGCTATCGCGATGGCTGGAGGATGGCAGGTCCTGCAACTGATTGTGTCTGAAGTCGAGATCAATTGGCTGCAATTTACTATTGCAA
>CAZYSR010000373.1:0-6221 GCA_964649525.1 uncultured Gammaproteobacteria bacterium | reverse complement strand
GGTACCATTCGCTTGAGAGCTGCCTTTGTAGCAATGTCAATACAGCGCTCCGTATCGGGTTCCGCCTTGCCTTCAAGCAAACCATCAATTTCTCGGAACTGGCGGCGAATTTCCTTGATCATGTCAAAGGCAGCGTCACCGACTGCGGTCATTGTCATGCTACTAACGAGGAATGGAAAAATCCCACCAAGAAACATACCTGATAGCACAAGCGGATTGTTGATCTCAAGTGAAAATTCAGGATTATTGTACGCAACTGTCTCAATAAAGGCGGTAATAATTGCCAATGCTGCCAGTGCTGCCGCACCAATTGCAAATCCTTTGCCGATCGCTGCTGTAGTATTTCCGAGTGCGTCTAGCGAATCGGTAATTTCTCTGGTCTCCTCACCGAGTCCAGCCATTTCGGCAATACCGCCGGCGTTGTCCGCGACCGGCCCGTAGGCATCGATTGCCATTGTCATTCCGACCGTTGCCAGCATGCCGACTGCAGCAATTCCGACACCGTAGAGTCCAGCCAGTGAACTTGCCACGTAAATAATGATGCAGAGCATCAGTAGGGGAACAGTAACGGACTGCATGCCAATGGCAAGGCCGTTGATCATGACAGTTGCTGGGCCGGTTTCACCACCTTCGGCAATCTTGCGAATGGGTTTGCCAGCTGTGTAGTATTCAGTTACCAGACCGATAACGATGCCACCGACTGCGCCGACAAGTACTGAACCCCAAACCACGAGACTGACGTCAACCCACGAAATCACTGCAGCGGCTGCGGCAATAAAGATGACTGACGCGCTGACCGTCCCGATTCTGAGCGCAACTTCAGCCGATTTTCTGGTAAAAATTCGAACCAGAATAATGCCAAGCAATGAACAGATGATTCCGGCGGATGCGAGTGCCAGCGGCAGAAACATCAAGACATGTTGTGCACCGATTTCAGTGTCGCTAAGAGTTGCAGCAATCGCAATGGTAGCGATCATTGAGCCACAGTAGGATTCGAAAATGTCAGAACCCATGCCTGCGACATCTCCCACGTTGTCACCAACATTGTCCGCAATTACACCTGGATTTCTTGGATCATCTTCAGGTATGCCAGCCTCAACCTTTCCAACGAGGTCGGCACCGACATCAGCACTCTTGGTGAAAATTCCTCCGCCCACACGGGAGAAGAGCGCCACCGATGATGCACCCATGCCAAATCCGTGAATCGCATGCGCATGTTCTGGATCTGAGCCGAAGAAAAGATAAAGCAGACCCAGTCCAAATAGTCCCATGGCGGCTATGGTGAGACCCATGATTGAACCGCCATAAAAAGCAACTGTTAGTGCTTCTGACGCACCGCTAGTATTCGCTGCGGTTGTGGTTCTGACATTCGCTTGGGTGGCGGTGTACATACCAATGTAACCGGCGCTACCAGAACAAAAAGCACCGAGCAAGAACGCGTACATGGTATTCAGCCCAAGATCTGAAAAGGCGATCAGCACCGCAACGACGATGACGAATACCACGAGAATGGTGTATTCACGTCGCATGAACACCATTGCGCCTTTATGGATCGCGTCCGAAATTTCTACGACTTTTCCTTCTCCGGCGGGGTAGCGCTTGACTATGGTGAAAATGATGAATGCGGCTACCAGTCCCAAAATTCCTAATGTGACAGGAATCCAACTCCCTGCAATCATGATAGTCTCCCAAAAAATGTATGAATTGACACCACTCTATGAACCGATGATCGGCGAATTTATTCCTTTTGGAATGGATTCTCAGTAGTGGTTGGCGTGATAGTTTCCTGCCAAATTGAAAAGGTTTTGATGCGCCGTAAACTGAACTTCGTTGAGTGGGCACATCGTGCACGAAATAAATACAAAAGCAATATTTTACATTCAATTGGCACTTATGTTGCAGTGCAATATGAAACGTTATTGCTACTGTCGGTTATCCTGTTTTTGAGGGAGGATACTAAATTGGGCGGCAATCTGTGCGAGTTGTGCTCAGCGACTACCGCAGAAAATTCAAAGTCAATATCCCTTGTACTTGTAATACACCCTTATCTTGGACATTTAGATAAAGATACATTTGGATCTCCAAAACCTTTCAACGACAGTGACTATTCACCTATGTCCTTGCTAGTGCGTTTCGTTATGACGTCTCTTTTTTTCTGCCTCGTCCCAAGCTAGAAGTGGTTGGTAACTAGGAACAAACCCCAGCCCTTTTTGTGAATCGGAAGATACTGCTTCCTGTGAGGTAACTACATCAATGACTGCTGGTGCATTTTCCAGCCCTCGAGAAATGGCGCCAACGAGTTCGCCCGGGTCTTCGACCCTTTCGCCATAAGCACCGAGGCCGCGCGCCATTGCTGCATAATCGCAGTGCCTCAGCAGGGTTCCTACGATTCGACCTCCGTAGTTAATGTCTTGATCAATTCGCTCAATATTCCAGGCGGCATTGTTTGAAACGATAAATACAGCTTTTGCGCCGTGACGAACTGCAGTGTCGACCTCCATTGCATTCAATCCAAATGATCCATCCCCGTTTACAGATATCACCTGACGGTCTGGATAGAGCAACGCTGCAGCGACTCCAAACGGTACACCAACTCCAAGACAGCCAAACGCTCCAGCATCCATGTACGTGCGCGCTTGAAGTCCAATTCGAGCGAAACTCAGAAGGTCCCCGCCATCAGCAATACCGATGTAGTCAGGGTCTGCGACCTCCTTAATCGCCTCAAATATCGCCATCGGATGAATTTTTCCATCCGCTTCAAGTGCTAGGGGTGCGCTTTTCTGTCCTCGGGTGATTCGCTCGCAATGTTTGTTGCGAAGTGCGCCCAGCCAGTTCGTGTCTCGAGTTCCCTGGTCATCTCCGAGTTCATCGACAATCGCGTCAAGGGTAAGGGCTACGTCAGCAAGAATTTCGGGTGATCCACGCCGATTGTCAATCAGTTCGCTCGCATTGTCTGCAATGCGTAGGAATCGAGCATTCGGAAAAGCTGCTGGTGATCCAAATCCGAGTTGGTAATCAAGTTTGCGGCCAAGAGTAATCACGAGGTCAGCTTGAGTCATGGCAGCGCCTCGCACCGCACCAGCTACCGATGCATGGTCTGCTGGTATCAGTCCGCGGCTTTCCTGGGTGTCAAGATAGAGTGCGTCTACGGCATCAAGAAAACGTAGCAATGATTCGCCCGCGTTGCGTGCACCCCGTCCACTGATGACGAGTGGGCGATTCGCGGCTCGAATGACAGCAATTGCATCAGTGATTCTTTCCGGATCGGGCAGGAGGCGACGTGGTGGAGTGGGCTTGAGCCAATCTTCGAGAATTAGATTCGGGCTTACAGATTGACGCAATACGTCCGGTGGAATTTCAATATAAGCTGGACCTGGTTCACAGGCATCACCGTTTGCTCGCGCAATCGCATTATTCAGTTCCCGAATCGCCTGATCTGCTACTCTGGCTGTGTTTGAATAGCGCGTAATCGGTTGCATTATTTCTGTGTGTGATATTTCCTGAAGCCCTCCCATGTTTGCTTGCATCGTGGTAGGACAGCCGCCGATTAGTAGCACCGGTATTCGTGAGAGATAGGCATTTGCGATTGCAGTAACGGTATTCGTGACTCCAGGACCGGCGGTTGCCAGTGCAACACCGAGACAGCCAGTCAGTTCAGAGTGAGCGTGAGCCATATGTACAGCAGCGCGTTCATCTCGAACATCAATAATTTGAATCCCTTCCTGAGCGATACGATCCCAGAGTGGTTGAATATGTCCGCCCTGAAGTCCGTACACCCGGTTCACACCTCGCTCTTTCAGTAAGCGCGCGACCCATGCGGCAACGCTTGTTTTATCAGAGTTCGAGTCCAATCGCTGTGGGTTATTAGCTGATGTACTTGTCACTTCTACTCTCCTGTCGTATCGAATTCATTCTGACGGTCGGTCGATGCTAAGTCGTTGTGCAAGTGTTTCACGTAACACCCGGTGAAGTATTTTCCCAGTTGCATTTCGTGGCATCTCCGAATCACTCAGAAAAACGATTTCACGTGGGCGTTTGTACCCGGCGAGTCGGCCTTTTGTCCATTCAATCAGCGTCGTGTCATCAATTTGAGAATCGGGAGTCCGGACCACTGCGGCCTGAACACTTTCTCCCCACTTGGGGTCCGGGCGACCGACTACGGCAACTTCGCGCACTTCGGGGTGACCCACTAAAACGGATTCCACCTCAGATGGATACACATTTTCACCGCCAGAAATTATCAGGTTCTTTTTTCGATCAATAAGTCGAATGTAGCCGTCTATGTCTCGAAGCGCAATATCGCCCACAGTCAGATAATCTCCGCGAAACACCTCAGCAGTTTTTTCTGGCAAGTTCCAGTACCCATCAAACGAGTAGGGATTGCATGAATAAAGTTCACCTGGATTTCCGTTCGGCACTTCTTCAGCGCTGTCGTCGATTAACTTGATTGGTGCCGACCCAACCACCTCTCGACCGACGCTTCCCAACTTGTCGAACTGCTCGTGAGGGTGGAGCATGGTTACCCAACCCGCTTCCGTGGAACCGTAGAGCTCGAACAGTCCGGAGTTTACAAACATCTCCATTATCGCCCGCTTGGTGTCGCCTCGTGCCGGAGCCGATGAAATCATCAGTTTTTCAACCCTTTCAAAGTCTCTCGGATTACGTTCGGAAACAGGAATGTCAAGCAGCAAAGTGTAATGCGTAGGAACCATTGAAGTGAAGGTAGCTCCCGTTTCAGCGAAGGTACGAAGACACAGCACAGGATCAAAACTCTTGCGCGAAAAGATCGTCACTGTACCGCCACAATACGTAAATGCACTAAAAAAGTTCAGCGAATTGGCGTGAAACATCGGCATGACGAGCAGTGCATCATCTTTACGATGGAGTTTCAGTTCAACCTCAGTCATCAAAGCCAGCATTGCCATGCCACGGTGACCGCGAATTGCACCCTTCGGATTTCCTGTTGTCCCCGATGTGTACATTAGGCACCAGGGATCATCTGCATTGACAGTTACATCGGGTTCAGTCGCGGCACCTGTATGAAGCAAATCTTCGTATTTTCGCCATCCGATATGCTTCGACACATCACCAATGCCGACGAAATTTCTTTCAGGAATTTCGATGCTGTTGCGAATGCTTTCGATAACCGGAATCAGTTCGTCCTCAGCAATGATTGCACTTGCACCAGAGTCTTTGAGGATGTAGTGCACTTCCGAACCCGTAAGACGAAAATTGATGGGGACAGTGATTAGTCCAGACTTGGCCATCGCAATGTAAACTTCTGCCCACTCGACTCGGTTGTAGGACAGAACCGCCACCCGCTCGCCTTGCGAAAGTCCAAGTCCAATGAGTGCATTCGCCAGACGGCAGGAGCGCTCATTCCACTGGCGGTAATTCATTGTTCGCGTGAGATCGCGCGCTGCAGTTTTTTCCGGTTGAAGCCGCGCGTGAGCGCTCACAACTTGTCCAATGGTCAGTGGTGCAAGACTCATCGAATTAAGCCATCAAAATAATCAAGTTAAACCCTGATGATTTTATTTTTTTGACTTTCGTTTGGCTCGAGGGTGAGCCCGGTCGTACTCTCTGGATAAATGTCCAAAATCCAGATGAGTATAAATTTGTGTCGTCGAAATATTGGAGTGTCCTAAAAACTCCTGTACTGCGCGGATATCACCGCTTGATTCCAGCACGTGTGTCGCAAACGAATGCCTTAGCATGTGAGGGTGCACGCCTGTTGGCATACCCTGTTGAACAGCTCTTTTCTGAATTCGCTGCTGTATCGCGCGGGTAGTGGGTCTAGTGCCTCGTCGAGTTACGAAAAATGCAGTCTCCTCATCCGCTGCCCAGTTGCTGCGACAGGTCAGCCAGTCCTTCAGGGCGTCAACCGCGTAACTGCCAATCGGTACGATTCGTGTCTTCGATCCCTTGCCCAGCACTCGCATGATGCCTTCCTGTAAATTTACATCAGTCAGGTTGAGTCCAACAAGTTCTTGTAAACGGATTCCAGAGGTGTAAAAAAGTTCGAGAATTGCGCGGTCGCGAATGTCGAGTAAATCATCCCCAGGGATGTCGACCAGCTTGATTGCCTGTTCAGCAGTCAGAATTTTCGGCAGCTTACGCTTTGACTTCGGTGCGGAAACGCCGTCAAAGGGATTGTTTTGTGCCAGTTTCTCACGAATCAGGTAGCGAAAGAAGGTACGCGCCGCGGACAGCCTACGTGC
>CAZYSR010000372.1:0-6970 GCA_964649525.1 uncultured Gammaproteobacteria bacterium | reverse complement strand
TTTGAGTCTGGTCGGCAAAATCAAGCACGGCATCGTTATAAATCGCCTCGAACTCTTCTTCTATTTTCGAAATTTCGAGATAAAAGCGTTGTGGAAAAATCGTCTGATACTTCTGCAGGACATGACTAGCTTCATCAAATTGATGTTTCAACAAATGGCTCCCAATTTCACCGTGCTGTCCGGCAGATAGCGCAATGAGTCCCCGACATTCAGGTTCCGTCAGCCAGGCTGGATTAACAACGATTTGACCATCAGATCTAATTCGCTGATGCGCTTTGGATAGTAGCCGACTCATTGCCTGAAAACCTTCGAGTGATTGGCAAATCAGGACTAACATGAAGGAAGAACTCGGCACCTGGAGACTTTCAATTGCTATCTCAACCCCGAGAATCGGCTTTATCCCATACTTACGACAAGCCTTGTACGCCTTGATCGCACTGAACGCGTTTTGCCGTTCTGTAATACCGACCGCGGGCATATTCAACTGAGCCGCACGTGAGACAAGACTGTCGATGCTAATAATGCTATCGGACAGTGAATACTCTGTGTGTACGCGTAGGTGGACGAAACTCATTAGATCTGCCTAAAATTCAATCTGAGTTTGTTCAAGTTGACTGACCGGTGCAAAGGTCTTTCGGTGAATTGGCGTTGCACCCAATTCAGAAAGAGATTGCAGATGCAATTTTGTGCCATAACCAACATGTCTTTCAAAGCCGTAACCAGGATATTCAACCGCATAGACCTGCATCATTGAATCTCGGGTTACCTTGGCAATTATCGATGCTGCTGACACTACAGGTTCATGCAGATCGCCCTGGACAATTGCTTCACCGGGGTAATCAATTTCCGGCAAATGGTTGCCGTCAACTAGAACACGGTCCGGTGAAATTGTCAAACCATTGACTGCGCGACGCATTGAAAGCAGTGTCGCTTGTAATACATTCAATCGATCAATTTCCTCTGCGGTTGCAATCCCGACTGCCCAACAGGCACAACTTCGCTTTATTTCCATCTCCAAATCAAGACGGACTCGCTGGCTCAACTTTTTTGAATCGGTGAGTCCGGAAATCTTCGGCCCTGAAGAAAACAACACCGCTGCCGAAACAACTGGACCTGCCAGGGCACCTCTTCCCGCTTCATCGACTCCAGCGATCAATAATTTGCTCATTGTCCAGCCAATCGGAATATTTCCTGTGCAGCCAATTGATTTGCATTACACCTTAGCTGTTGAGCGACAGAATTGAACTTCTCAAGAATATGGTTGCGATAACCCGTATCACTCATTAGCTTTAATGTCTCGCGGCTGATATTTTCTACTGTGCATTGATTCTGCATGAACTCTGGAATTGTCGGACCACCATCAAAGTGATTCAGCATGGAATAATGTTGAGTTTTGCTCAACACTCTCACCATCCAGTATGTCATCAGTGATACGCGGTAGGACACCACGACTGGTTTTCCACAAAGCGCTGACTCCAGTGCCGCGGTACCTGAAGCGGCGATTACTATGTCAGAAGCCTCAATCACTCCAAGAGAATCGTTTACAACGACTTGCACCGGTATATCGATATTCATGGCGTGTCGAATACTTTCGAACATCGTGTGAGTTGATTCACTGGTAAACGGTGCAATAAATTTCAGATTCGGTTTGGATTTTAAGAGTTCACTCGCTGTCTGAAGAAAAATTGCTGCTAGTCGCTTGACTTCGTTCGTTCGACTACCGGGCAATAGTGCCACAACCCGATCATCTTCACTCAGTCCATACTTTTCTCGGCAGTTTGTGGTGCTTCGGGCCGCAATCTGGTCAGCCAGAGGATGCCCTATATATTTGTAAGGAATACCTGCACGATCAATTAACTCGCCTTCGAATGGATAAATTGTCAATAGCTGTGAAACTGCTCGCTTCAGTTTATGGATGCGATATCCTCGCCAAGCCCAAACGGTCGGTGCTACATACTGCAGAGTCGGGATACCTGCTTTTCTGAGACGCTCTTCTATGGAGAGATTAAAATCTGGTGCGTCGATACCCACAAAAACATCTGGTGGATTCTCAAGCAGTGAGTCGACGTAGTTTCTTCGAATCTTGAGAATCTTGTGCAGTCGACTGATAAGCCCCTCAACCCCTAGACTTGCGATATCGTCCAGCTTGTATATTGCTCTTGCACCCTGTTCAATCATTGATGGACCACAGATTCCCGACACCTCTACATCAGGATTCTGCGCTTTCATCGTGCCAATCAGATTTGCTGCGATGTTATCACCGGAAGCTTCTGCGACGACCATAGCAATACGCATTGAAGTCTCACCTGGTGATTAAGGCCAACAAGCGAGCGCGAACTTTATCCAGACTGTACAGATAGAATTTCTTGAAAATTCTGTCTGCACTGAATGACCTAGCGAATGACTCCGCGTTCACTCGTTTCCAAAAAGTTAGCGAACGTCTGAACACATTGATCTTTTCTTGTTTCCTCGTTCAGAGACGCAATTAATTCTTCTACTTTTTTGCCTTGGAGATACATTCTAAGTACCTCCTTGAGTGCAGATATTGTTGTGTCTTCAAAGCCACGTCGTTTTAGTCCCGTGACATTGACATATTTTACGCGTGCAGGATTTCCTTCGCAGAGCACATAAGGTGGGGCATCCCTACGCAAGACCGTATTGATTCCACTGATTGAGTGAGCACCAACCCTGCACTTTTGATGAACTAGAGTGAACCCACCCAAAAAGGCATAGTCTCCTACCGTTACGAAGCCGGCAATGTTTGTTCCGTTTGCAAATACACAGTTGTCACCGACCTGGCAGTCATGCGCGATATGTGAGTACGACATGATCATGTTGTTGCTACCGATTCGGGTAATACCACCTGGTTCAGTACCACGGCTGATAGTAACAAATTCGCGTATGCTGTTCAGATCACCAATCTCCAGCCGCGTTAGTTCATCATTGTAGGCATAGGACTGGGGGTCTCCACCGAGCACAGCAAATGGGTGGATGCGATTACTGTGTCCCAGTTTTGTATGACTGTAAATTACCGAATGGTGACCGAGCCTGCAATTGTCACCAATTTCGACATCCGCTTCAACGATGGCGTAGCTTTCGATTCTTACGTTTTTTCCAATCCTTGCCTTTGGCGAAACAACAGCTGTCGAATCGATCATTTACAGTTCCTGAAATGTGAACAGCAATTCTGCTGAACAAACCAACTGATCTTCAACTTTCGCACTCGCTGCAGTTTTCCAAAGACGCTTGATCTTACGAAGCGTTCGGGTTTCAATCTGAATCAGGCTACCAGGCAAGACTGGACGCTTAAATCGAACCTTGTCTACGCCTGCGAATAAATAAAGCCTGCTATCATCCGCCTTTGCACCAAGTCCCAAACTTGCCATGATGGCTGATGCCTGAACCATGGATTCCAGAATCAGAACACCGGGAAATATTGGATGATTCGGAAAATGACCCTGAAATACAGGTTCATTCACAGTAACCGCTTTTGTTGCAAGCAACCAATCATCAGCATAGTCGATGACACTGTCGACCATCAGCATTGGATAGCGATGAGGCAGAATTTCTCTGATTTCGTTTATAGAAAGTGAGGGCATGACTATCTCTCAGCTAAATAATCAAACATATTGTTCAGTGTTCAACTCGCCAATCTATGCAGTTGAGCCAAAGCACGGTTCCACTTTTTCGCTGCACGCGCTGGCACAGTAGATGAATACGTTCCAGCCTCTGTTATGGATTTGGTAACCACACTGTTCCCTAGAATTGTGACATCGTCGACAATGTCAATATTATCACGAATGGCAACATGCCCTCCAATGACACATCTACGACCTATGGCTGTACTGCCGCCAATACTGACGTTGGCAACAATCAAAGTATTTTCTCCAATATCAACGTTATGTCCTAGATGGCAGTTGTTGTCCATCCGTACACCGTTGTGTATACAAGTTTCTCCGACAGATGCCCGGTCGATCGACGTACAGGCACCGATGTCTACGTCGTCACCAATCACTAAGTCGCCAATGTTGCGAATTGGTACCCAACGCGAACCATCCCACTCAAAACTGAAACCTGAAGCACCTAGAACAACACCAGCGGAGAAACGACAATTTCGTCCAATTCTTGTACGACGGTAAATCGTGGAGTTTGCACCGATGCGACTTTCATCGCCTATTGTGACCTGGTCTTGAACCACCGTACCAGCATCTATGAACGCTTTCGCACCTATCTGAACATTATCGCCAACTACCGTATTGGGTCCAATATATGCCGAACTGTCAATCGTGCAATCGATCCCAATTACCGCTGTTTCATGAATGCCCGATTGAAGGCTGTCCGGTGGATGAAGTAAATCCACCACTCGCGCAAATGCAAGGCGCGGCTGCTCTGTAATGATGCAATCTCCGTCGTAATCTTTCTGAAACTGTTCACTGAGAATGACAATGCCCGCTTGAGTGTGGCTTAAGTGCCGTGCTTGTGCTGGTGAAGAACAATAACCGATTGATTCGGGTGTCGCATCTGCAAGCCTGGCAACACACGAGACCATTGTATCTAGATTACCCCGACCATCGCCTCCAACGAATGATGCCAACTCGGCGAGTGTCCACTTTCGGGTTGCTTCACTCGCACTCGTCACTGTTGTGAAAGCTCTTCCAGTCGCTCCAAAATGTCGCCAGTAATATCGATTCGAGGACTTGCCCAAACCACTGGACTCTGTACGATCAGATCAAAATTTTCTTCCTTTGCCATTGTCAGAATCACCTCACTGATCAGTGCCTGCAACTCTTCCAGACGTCTATTTCGGTCGAAGTTGTAATCTTCATTCAGGTCAGCAGATGCTCGCTCCAACTCTCTGTCAATCGCTCTTGCCTCAGTTCGGAGCTGGCTGATCTCTGCTTCCGTCAAATTATTTCCATCGGGATTTGTTAGTTGCTCTTCTAGATTCCTCAACTCAGCTTGCATATCTAGGAGTTCAGCTTCCCGCGGTGAGTACTTTTGATTTAACTCTTCGAGCGCAATTTTGGCCTGCGGTGCATTGGATACAACCTCGTTGGCGTTGACATAGCCAATTTTAAGAGGCTGATTGTTACTATTCTGGGCAACAACAGAGTGTTGAAAGAAAACCGTGCTCGTGATCAGTACAAGACTGATCAAAATATATTGTTTTGATTTTTTTATCACGTTCGTTTAGTCAAAAAAGGTGCCTAGAGTTATTTGAAATCTATCTTCTGAATCACCGGGTTGCTCCTTGATTGGAATTGCATAGTGAATCCCGAAGGGTCCAATGGGTGAGAGCCACTCAAAGCCGATTCCAAATGAACTCCTCATATTCCCGAAGCTGAATTTTTCTCTGGTACCTAGTGCTGTACTCGCCTCGTTATAGGCAGCGTCGTCAGTACGTAAAAAGGTACCACCATGGTCAACGAATAGTGCGATTCGCTTGTCATCAATTTCGTCAGATCCAAAGAATGGAAAGAACAGTTCAGCACGGCTAATCATCCTAACATTACCGCCAAGTGAACGAGTAGAGTTACAAGCGTAATACGTTTCGCCGTCAATTGTATGAGTTTGTGCGCCGGTGGGCGGAGTACCTCCTCGACACAACTGTTTTGCGCCAAACTGACCGCTGGTAAAACCGCGCAACTCGGCAGATCCCGACATATAGTAGTTCCGATAGAATGGTTGATCATTGCTTGCAACATCCGCCTGCGAACTGAGACGCAGCACCATCTTTTCTCCAATTGGAAAGTAGTGCGAGTAACGCGTCGTTAGCGACAAATACTGATTATCACCACCTGATGCCCGCAGTCCAGAGTAAAAGTCGCTTCCTTCAGTGGCAAAGAAGGCGCGATTCCGGGTATCTCTACGATAACTGATTTCCGCGCTTCCGCCCGTTGTCTTTAAACCAGTTCCAATGTAATCGGCAACTCGATAGTCCGTTGTATCTCTTAAACTTTCTGTAAGAGTTAAATCTTCCTGAGAAATGTCGAATCCCATACCGACAACACCTTCCTCAGAAACCGGAAATGAAAAATTCATACCCGTTGTCAAATAATCAATTTTGTAAATCAGCGCAGTGTCGGAATCCGATGTATCTCGTACGCGGTAGTCAAATGTAAATCCCCTGGATACCCCATCCAATGTGTAGTATGGGTTGTTGTAATCAACATTCAACGCTTGCTCAATGTCTCCATACTCGGCTCCGAGTGAAAGTCGCTTACCGGTTCCGAACAGGTTAGTCTGCGAAACACTGAAATTCAAGGTTGCTTTTTCTGTCTCGCTGTAACCAACGCCAAACAGTAGAGAACCTGTCAAGCGTTCTTCAACGCTCACGACTACGTCTACCTGGTTATCAGTGCCTGGGACAGGGACAAGATTCATGTCAACACTGCCAAAGATACCGAGGCGATTCAATCGATCGCGAGATTGCTGAATTTCTCGAGCTGTATATAAACCGCCTTCCAGAACTCGCATCTCCCTTCGCAGTACTTCATCAGTGGTACTGAAGTTCCCGCGAAAAGTAATGGTACGGACATAAGTGAGCTTGCCAGGTTTGACTACATAGTTCACATCAATCTTTCGCTCATCATCATGAATCGTCGGCAGTGCGTCAACCTCAGCGCGCCCATAACCCAAATTGGCGAAAGAATCCGAAATTGTGTTACGCGTATTGCTTACTTCCTCAAATGAGTAAACTTCTACTTCAGGTTCCTGAATCAGTTTGTCCAGTTCTTCCTGTGACATGACTTCATCAGTACTAGCGATTGAAAACTCACCAAACTTGTACTGAACACCTTCAGTCAGCGTGATGACAATCATAATTCTGTCATGATCTTCGGTAATGAAGCTACGAGCGGAATTCAATGAAAATTCAATAAACCCTTGGTTCAAATAAAGCGAAGATATGGTCTCAAGGTCTGCGCGCAGTTGTTCCCGGTTATAGCGATTATTGCGATTTAAGATACCA
>CAZYSR010000371.1:0-2018 GCA_964649525.1 uncultured Gammaproteobacteria bacterium | reverse complement strand
CATTCACTGAGATATTTTTTGTAAATTGTCGCCATGAAATTGACCGGCTGAAAACTGCTCTATAGAAATCAGGTGTGCTTGTTACCGCTGTTGCGATTGTCGCTGTAACAACATTGCTGCGAAGGAGTTTGGATACATGATTGATTGCTGCAGCCCCGTAAACTGCCTTTCCCAGTGACCCGGCGGCAATGCGATAGATTGCTTGACGCCCAATGGTCGTTCCCGATATAGCTTTCACACCGCTACGAACAGACAAGGCTCCGATGACAGCCTTAGTGCGTAATAGCTGTGCGCTTATAATCCCGGTGACAAGTGTCGTGCCACCAGCTAAAATCGAAGATTCAAGAGCCGCCCTCATCGCATTTTTCGCGCTCTCACCCTGCCATCGGTTCTGGGCAAAGGTAACCGCGAACGAAATCGCAAACACATACGTGGAGGTTACAGCCTGGGTCTTGGCATCAAAAATCAGAGAATCAACATTTCCCGCACGCGCAATATTTCTCGCCTGTTTATAAGTTACGGTTCCTTCCCTGACAAGAATCTCCGCATCTGCTGGATTCTCAAACCCTGGAACTTTGCCCTGTGCGATCCGTTTGCGCATTAACTCTAAGCAAGCTTCATACTGATCTTTTGGGACTTCAAGGACTTGTCCCTCATAGCGGTAATTTCCGGAACCAGAATCAAACGCTGCGGCGATAGTTTCGGATGCGCTCTGACAGTACTTTGACTGAACGCGCACACCATCAACAACTCTATCCGCACCATTCAATTCATTCGACCTTCCTACTACTTCAGATTTCTTACCACTGAATCTGTCATTCAAAGTATTGGCATCCTCCGCTGCGAAACCATGTCCACCTTTAGTATAATATTTGGATATTTGGGTCTTTTCCAGTTCCTGCGCTGCAAGAGATGCTGATAGCGCATTATCGGCTGATCTTTTGACTTTTTCCTTTGCCAACGTACTTCACCACCTTTCTACATCAAGAATTGCACAACAGAACCAAAGTAAAAATAAGACTTGACCGTATCTGTAATTCATTGCTACAAGCTGAGGTCATACAGATGTTCTAATCGTTTTTCGACAAAAATTGCCAGCATTTCAAGTATTTCTTGATTGCCACTATACGCGGGACTGAGGATAAAATTCACGCGGGTTGTATTCTTCTTAATCCAATCGCCTACATTCTCTGTATTTAGATATAGACTTCTGGAATTACAATTCACAAGAGATTCGGCAAGCGTTTTCGAGGTTGAATTTATGTAGTACTGACTATTGTATTGTGCCTGAGCGTCTTGTTCAGCTTTTTCTATCTTTAAGACGTAATCCCTGGTCGAAAAGACATACACTGCTGCTTGTCCTTTTGGTAATTCCGGCGGTTCATGTGGCATGGGTAAAACTTCTATTTTAACGAAGTCTGATCTTGGGGTCATTCCCATCGGTTCAAATTCAGACTCTCGAAAGTCATCTATAATTTGTTGAAGGTACCAATGTTGCAGTAACTGTTTTGGTGGTTCGTAGCCTTCTGTAATAAGCACGTTTCGAGGTGCTACCACCTCAGGATTTGGATACGCACCCTTTGGGATCTCCGATTCGGGTTGCGAATGTTGGGATGTATTGGGCTGATTTCTTTTTGACATAGTTACGTCCTCTCTTTCTGTTCCAGGCTGAATATTCGAAACAGCATAGACATTGAATATTGCAAGTAACAAACTTACTACGAACAATACCATTGACCGGACTGACCACTTGATCGCCTTTGCTATTTTTTTACTTTTTTGGTCTCCTAATAGCGTGTTGTATTCAATTGCTTCTTTTGCCCTACGGGACAAAGCATATTTGATATCTATTAGTTGATTCTCTAAGAAAAACTCAATTACTGAATCATCATAAGCAAATCGCTCCAATTCTTCCATTTTGAGGGCGGACAGCAAATAGTAATAGCCTGGTAGAAGGCATAGCACGATTGCCACTAAAATAATATAATTAATGGAAACCCAAATATCCCATGCTGAGC
>CAZYSR010000370.1:0-2244 GCA_964649525.1 uncultured Gammaproteobacteria bacterium | reverse complement strand
CCGCCGGACAACTGACCGGGGTATTTGAGTGCCTGTTCCGGAATGCGCACGCGTTCAAGGTATTTCATTGCAATAGTTTCAGCTTCTTCTTTTGGCAGCTTTCGAACCCAAATCGGTGCCAGCGTACAGTTCTCAAGTACGGTCAAGTGAGGGAACAGGTTGAAGTGCTGAAATACCATGCCCACTTCACTGCGTATTTCTGAAATATTTTTCAGATTGTTTGTCAGGGCGATACCGTCGACTACGATGTCTCCACGTTGATGTTCTTCCAATCTGTTGATGCAGCGTATCAGGGTAGATTTTCCAGACCCTGAAGGACCGCAAATCACGATCCGCTCGCCTCGTTCAACCAGAAGGTTTATGTTCTTTAGAACATGAAATTCACCAAACCACTTGTGCATATCGGTGATTTCAATTGCAATTTTTCGGCCGTCACCGTTAGTCGCTGGTTGTTCGTCAGTCATTGGTGTAGTGTCGTTGTCCATTGAAGCTCTCCTTACTTGACGCGATGCCCAGTATCCAGTTTTCGTTCAAGATACAGCGAATAGCGTGACATTGCGAAGCACGAAATAAAGAATCCAAGTGCGATAAAGATATACAGTTCTGTCGACAGACCTTGCCAGCTTGAATCGGCAAGTGTCGCTCGAGAAATACCCAGTGGGTCAAGCAGACCGACAATCACGACCAGGGTGGTGTCTTTGTACAGTCCGATAAAAGTGTTCACGATACCCGGAATTGAGATTTTCAGCGCCTGTGGCAAAATAATTAATCGCATTGACTTGGCATAGGAAAGACCTAAAGCGTCTGCTGCCTCAAACTGGCCTTTGGGTATCGCAGCAAGTCCGCCACGTATAACTTCGGCAATATAGGCTGCTGCAAACAGAATAACCATGATGATGACTCTTAGCAGCAGGTCGAAGTGAGTGCCAGGTGGCATGAAGTAATTGAGGAGTGTTGATGCCACAAAGAGCAAAGTAATCAAAGGTACACCACGGAAGAATTCGATGTACCAGACGCTAAGGACTTTAATGATCGGAGCCGAAGAATGCCGACCCAGAGACAGCGCAATACCAAGGGGCAACGATACGACAATACCAGTCATGCCAATTAGCACCGTCAGCATGAAACCGCCCATTTTTGCGGATTCGACATCTTCGAGTCCCAAGCCGCCCCACAGCATAAAAAATGCTAAGAATGGATAGATCAGCGAAAACCAAAGCAAGTATTTACGTTTCGGAACATTGTCATACAGCAAAGGCAGTAATGCGACAAACATTAATACAAAGGTCAGGTTAACCCGCCAGCGCAAATGTTCCGGGTAAAACCCGTAGATAAACTGTTCTAATCGGGCTCGTACAACCGCCCAGCAGGCGCCGCCGGCAATCTCCCGACACTCATTTCGGTGCCCGACATCTGAAAAAACCGCATCAAAAAATGCCCAGTTCAGTACCGGTGGAATGACCTTGTACAGCAAATAGATCGTCAAAATTGTCAGAGCAACGTTTGTCGGGGTAGAAAATAAATTTTTCCGCATCCATCCAGTGATGCCAACTTGCGACACGGGCGGTGGAAGGTCGACGTGAGCACCTGGCTCGTAGTGTTGCTTGTTTAATTCAGCCATTGATGTTCTTTACCGCTCGACTAACGAAATTCGTTTGTTATAGAAGTTCATGAACGCCGAAATCGACAGCGAGAGGCACAAGTATATGAGCAGTACGATTGACATACACTCCAAAGCCCTACCAGTCTGATTTAGCGAGATGCCACCGATGGTTGCCACAACATCCATGTAGCCGACAGCGATCGCCAGCGATGAGTTCTTAGTCAAATTAAGGTATTGACTAATCATGGGAGGTACAACAACTCTGAGTGCCTGCGGCAGAATCACGAGGCGCATTGTCCAACTCGGTTTCACTCCCAATGCATAGGCGGCTTCAGTCTGTCCATGGCTGACAGATAGGATCCCGGCACGCACGATTTCTGCAATGAAAGCGCCGGTGTAGACTGCCAGAGCGAGTGTCAAAGCAATAAATTCAGGCGAGAGAACAATGCCACCCTTGAAGTTGAAACCTTCAAATACGGGCATTTCAAGTGTCGCTGGTGTTCCCGTCAGCCAAAACACCAACAGTGGTACAAAGACAATTACTGCTGAATTGATCCAAATAACCGGATACCGCTCACCGGTCAGTTCCTGTTTCCTCTGTGCGTATTTCGAAAAAATGACAGCGCCTATGATTGCGACAG
>CAZYSR010000369.1:0-6487 GCA_964649525.1 uncultured Gammaproteobacteria bacterium | reverse complement strand
GTGTACCAGCGGAGTTTTTGCCATCGCGGCGATAGCCAAATTAGCACCAGCTTCTGCCGCGGCCTGCGCATCAAACTGATGAGAATCTGAACAGCCTGCCCCAATCCAGGAAGGAATTCCAATAGAACGAAAGTAATCACTAGCCCCCAGGCCTGTGAGCATATATTCGGGTGAACCATAGGCGAGGTTCGCCTGCCTCATATCCATAGGCAGGACTGCCGATCCGCTGATCACTGGCGCGCCCGGTTCGGTAAGTTGGTGAAGAACGATCCCAGAAATGGCTTCGGCAGAAGATTGAGCGATTGCGCCAGCCATAGAAATCGGGCTGGACATGCCTGGAAATGTTGCAGGGTAACACACCAAGGGCACTCGCCAGCGTGCGCAGTTGATTATTCTCGCACACAGTTCATCCGGTAATTTCAGTGGAGAGATTGGCCCCATCAATTCCAAAGAAACCGGCTTGTCTGCAAGTTGATTCCAGCCGCCGACTCGTTCGGCAATGGCTTTCATCATCCGCAATTGAATTTCATCATCATGTGCCAGCAACGCAGCAGGTTTGCTGCAGTAGTCGTACATGGCCTTAGTGGTTTCGACAACTTCATCTTCCGGCGGTATTTCACTGGGGTATCCCAGTGAACACACCATGTCAATATTAGGAAGCTGTTCACACAACCTTGCGGTTTCGCGGATGTCTTCAAGGCTGCATGGCCTTAGTTCGCCAGTTCTGAAATCAAGAATGCGCACACAGTTGTGTCCGGGACAGTAACTGGACACTTTGCTGGCTGTATCAACTTTAACACTGCCATCTCTGTCGTAGAGCAATACCCTGCGAGGCACCGTCGAAATCGCTTTTTCAACCAAGTCTGGCGGCAGACGAATATAGTCGTTGTCGCCTTCAATGCATCCGTGATCGCGAATTAAACTGTTGCGGGTGGCTCGATGTTCGACAACGACTCCAACATTCCAGAGTATGTCTTTGACAGCGTCGTGAATCAGGCTGGAGTCTTTTGAATCGGCCAACTCCAGCGATAAATTTTGGACTTGTTTGGTGTGCTGACGCCGAGCATCAACTTGTCGTTGTGCCTTCTGTTCTCGCGAAATTGACCGCTTGGAACTACGTCTAGTCATAAAAAGAATTCGGCGAAACGCGAATTTCGCCGAATTCAAATAATCAAGGTTAAACTGATAACAAGACTTCTATCAACCTTTGTTCCACCAGCGTTCGATCAGTTTGTATCCGTCGTAATTCCAGTTGCCGGCAACGACTTCTGGAATTCCAGCTTTACTCGAAACGCCTGAAACATGGTTTGCAAACGAAGCGATCACTGCGCCGCCATCATCTCGTACTAAAGCTTGCATCTCCCAGTACATCTGGCGACGCTTGTCTTCATCGAGTTCAGATTTTGCCGCAATAAGCAACTCATCAAAGCGCTCATTCTTCCAGTAGGTTTCATTCCAGTTGGAAGATCCTGAGTACGCTTGGGTGAACATCCAGTCTTCAGTCGGACGCCCGCTCCAGTAGCTTGCACACCACGGATGCTGCAGCCAGACATCTTTCCAATAGCCATCGTCTGGAACCTGATTAGGAATGATGTTGATGCCGGAAGCCTTAGCGTGCTCACTATAAAGGACCGCTGTATCAGTAGCACCTTTGTACAAGTTGTCAGCTGCACTTAATTCGACTTCCAGACTGTCCAGCCCAGCCTGCTTGAGGTGCCATTTGGCTTTCTCAGGATCATAGACCCTTTGCTCAAGCTCGTGGTTGAAATAGCGATTGTTAGGTGAGATAGGCTGATCGTTTCCGAGGCTACCATATCCACTCAAAATCGTTTCGAGTACGGCTTCCCGATCGATAGACAACTTCAGTGCCATTCGTACATGATTGTTGTCGAACGGTGGAAGGTCAACACGCATCGGAAATGTGTAATGCTTTGGACTTTGAACATTCCGAATGTCGATGTCTGCAGTCGCACCCAACCTCTCTGCAGTTGCTCGGTCAACGTCGCCAACAACATCAACTTCACCTGTAATCAGGGCATTCTGTCTAGCGGTGGCATCGGCAATCGTCAACAGCTCAGCTGTATCCAGAAAACCGCGGTCTGTTTTATAGTGATCCGTGTAGCGTTCGTATTTTGAGTATTGACCTGGTTGAAACTCGACCAAGCGGTAAACTCCACAACCTACATCGAATGCCTCAATCGCTCCATCTTTGGATGGCAGAATAGAAAGCACTGAATCGCTCAAAATGACAGGGAAATCCACATTGCCTTCTTTCAACTTGAACTTCACTACAAGATCGCCGTCTTTGGTGATTGAATCGACGTTTTCAATGAATGCTTTCATCGAAGATGCTGAATCTTCACCGATATGGCGACTAATTGAAGTGATTACGTCGTCTGAAGTTACAGATTTACCGTTATGGAAGGTGACGCCTGATCGCAACTTGAAAATCCACTCTGTTGGGTCAGCACCCGGTTCATAGGATTCAGCCAGCAAAGGAACCAATTGGCCGTCTGGTGTCACTTCAGTCAGTGTGTTATGTATGCTGTAAAACATCATAATCGAGTGACCGCTGATCAGCTGGATGGGGTCAGTCGAATCAGAAGAGGAGCCATGTGGCATTGCAATGCTCAAATGACCACCCTTGACAGGCATTGCAGCGTGAGCGGCTGAACCTACCAGTAGTCCTGGTGCGGCACTGGCAATACCTAGAGCACCACCCGCCTGCATGAATTTACGTCGCGATACCTTCTGGTTAGAGAAGTCGCGCAAAGTTTTGTTGATGATACCCATATTTTCTCCACAAAATATTGATTATCGATTTACCGGCTATTCAGCCGGTTAAGTAGAAATTTGAATGTCCTATCACTCCCTAAGTCGAAGGATAAATCAAATGTCCGAGTCTAAATTCTAAACCAAATCTTCAGTTCATCATTCGGATATTTGAGAAAATCCAGGTATTAACGAGCCATAGTCCGGCGATATGCGCGCCTGATCTGTGCAACCAAGTGATTTGCTTGCCAGTTTGCAACTCTAACTGGCTCAGTTAGGTTATTTCATACTTTTTACAGGCCTGTGCGGAGACATCAAAGTGATCTTGCAATCATCTGAAATAGTGAGTTAGAGAATCTTCTAATATTTTCCCATGGGAAAAAGCAACGATACATTTTCATGCGGACCTTCATAAGTCGCGAGACCTTCCCGAAAGAGGAATTAGTAAATCCACTTCGTCACGGTCTGAATGGAGTGCAGCCAACATAGAAAACCCGGCGCAATTTTCATGCGCCGGGTTTAACAAAAGTTGAACACGATTAGTGTGTCATATTAGCCTTTAAGCCACCAACGTTCAACCAATTTGTAACCGTCAAATTCCCAGTTACCGGCAACCTGTTCCGGCACGCCAACTTTGTCGGTATGTGCTGAAATGTGATTGGCAAAGGCGTGAATGACAGATCCACAATCGTCTCGAGTGATGGCCTGCATTTCCCAGTACATTTCTCGACGTTTGTCTTCATCCACTTCAGCCCTTGCTGCAACCAGAAGCTGATTGAAACGTTCGTTTTGCCAGTAACTCTCATTCCAATTCGACTCGGCTGAATAACCCTGGGTAAACATCCAGTCTTCAGTCGGCCGTCCACTCCAGTAACTAGCGCACCAGGGGTGTTTGAGCCAGACATCACTCCAGTAACCATCATCTGGAACCTGTTTTGGAATGAGTTCGATGCCCGAAGCCTTGGCATGCTCACTGTATAGAACAGCGGTATCGACACAACCGGCATAGAGACTGTCCGAGACACTCAACTCCACTTTGAGACTACTCATACCCGCTTGCTTAAGATGCCATTTTGCTTTTTCGGGATCATAGACCCTCTGCTCAAGTTCGGGGTTATGGTAGCGATTCGCTGGTGAAATTGGATGGTCATTCCCGAGACTGCCATAACCGCTCAAAATTGTGTCAAGTACGGCTTCCCGATCAATGGACAGCTTCAGCGCCATTCGAACATCATTGTTGTCAAAGGGTGCTAGATCGGTTCGCATTGGGAAAGTGTAATGCTGTGTACTTGCGATATCCAGAATTTTAATTTCACCACCTCTGCTTAACAGACCTGCAGTAGTCGCGTCGACATCACCAATGACATCAACAGCGTCGGTAATTAGTGCATTCTGTCGAGCAGTAGAATCAGCGATGGTCAAAATCTCTGCTGTGTCTGCCCATCCGCGATCCGATCTGAAATCGTTCGGGTTGCGTTCAAACCTTGAATACTGTCCGGGTTCGAAACCGACCAGCTTATAGGCGCCACAACCAACATCAAACGACTCAATTGCACCGTCTTTTGTCGGTAGAATTGACAGCACGCTTGCGCTCAGAATTACTGGAAAATCGACGCTGGCCGACTTCAACTTGAACTTCACAACTCGGTCGCCGTCTTTGGTGAGTGAATCGACAGTTTGCATGACAGACTTGAGTGACGAGGCGGAATCTTCACTCCAGTGACGGCTGAGTGAAACGACAACATCATCTGCGGTGACGGTTTTACCATTGTGAAAGGTTACGTCCTGACGCAATGTAAAAATCCATTCTGAAGAATCCGCTCCAGTTTCAAAGGACTCCGCTACCAGGGGAATCAACTGTCCATCAGGTGCGACCTCAGTCAAGGCATTGTGCATTGTAGAGAACAGGAAATTTGTGTGTCCGCTGGTCAGCTTGATTGGGTCTAGGTCATCGGTTGACGAGCCTTGTACAGTTGCGACACGCAGATGACCGCCTCTGGACGGTGTTGCAGCTTGAGCTGAAGAACCAATCAGCAATCCAGGCGTTGCGCTCGCAATACCCAATGCACCTGACGCTTTCATGAACTTGCGCCGAGATACATTTCGATTAGCTAAATCAAATATAAATTTATTTTTCGACTTCATTCCATATCTCCTTTTTTGTGGTAATAAATTCCAATTATCCAAAACCGGAATGACTAATCTTGTCGAACAAATTGTTGCTTCATTTCGACACAGTCAATCCTGATAGAACTTGAAAATTGCAACAATTCTAATTCAAAATTTTAGCTGGTACGTAGTTAATTTGAGAGGTCTACTTGGCCAAGGAATCAGATGTTGGAGTTCATATTGAGTTCAGAAATTTCCAACCCTTTTTTTGGTATCTGGATCAAGAATTCCACGAACGGTGGCTTCGGTTTCCAAGTCTAGCGTCTTTTCGAATTCAGGTATGTTAACCTGATTGAGCACTCGTTTCAGGTCTCGAACGGCAGTGTGCGGTAAGGCCGCAATTATTGTTGCAGTTTCGTGTGCCACCTCAAGCACTTCATCATCCGGCACCACTTTCCAGGCAAGTCCCATAGCTAGTGCGTCATTCGCATCAAATATTTCTCCCAACAGCATCAGCTCTCTGGTTTTTATCAACCCAATCATTTTGGGTAGCATTGCGGTAACTCCCCCAGTTGGAAACATCCCCCACTTGAGTTCTGGAAAAAAGCACCGAGTATTTTCCGAAAACACCGCCAGGTCGCAATTGATCGCCCACTCCAAACCTCCGCCAACAGCCCAGCCTCGAATTGCTCCGACGACAACTTTCTCACCGAGTACAAGCTGCCTCGTGATGTCCTGAATGGACTCGACAAATTTGTGGGTATGTTCCGGTCCGGAGGACTGCTCATCAAACTCCTTGAGATCGTCGCCAGAGCAGAATGATGAACCGGAACCAGTCAGAACTATTGCACCCACACTTTCGTCTTTGTTTGCAGCTTCAAGTGCTGCCAGGAGTTCCTCGAGCATCGTATCATTCAATGCATTCAATCGTTCCGGTCGATTGAGCGTCAGCGTACAGACAGAATTATTTCTGGACTCCAGAACAGTGCTGGCCATTATTCTTCCTCCCGAATTAATCTCTTGGTTTTGCCTTCGGTACGAGGCAGGGAATATGTTGGAACTAGCGTTACCCGGGCTGAAGCACGGGTTCGAAACTGTATTGCATTTTCAACCTGTTCCGTGAGGGAATCGCTCGGTTCGATACCTGGCGCGAGTTCTGCCTCAACGTTGAGCCGATCATAGGGTCCTTTGCCCTTCATTCGAATTCGATACTCCCCCGATAACTGCATAAATTCACCGATTGCGCCATAAACAGCAGCCGGATAAACATTGACTGCTCGGACTATGATCATATCGTCTGTGCGACCCAGAACCCGAAATCGGGTTGTCGTCCTGCCGCATTCGCAAGGGCCAGTTCCGGTAATGACGATCGCGTCATTAGTGCGAAAGCGAACCAATGGTTGTGCCAGACGTGAAAGATGTGTCAGTACCAATTCCCCGCTGTTGCCTTCTTTCCAAGGCACAGGCTCCTGCGTTTCTGGATGAATTAATTCTCCATAAAGAACGTCGTGACCCAGAAAATGCAGATCCTGATTGAACTCACACTGGCTTGCAAAATTACAGTAAACATCGGCCATTCCGTAATTTGCATTGCGGACTTTAAGGC
>CAZYSR010000368.1:0-1669 GCA_964649525.1 uncultured Gammaproteobacteria bacterium | reverse complement strand
GTTGATGTCTCTTTTCGGATGGGAATGCTGTGGTTTATCTTTTCCGAAGTGATGTTTTTTGGTGGTTTTTTTGGCGCACTGTTTTATCTGAGAAACTTATCGATACCCTGGCTAGCAGAAACTGACATCCTGTGGATGGGCTTTGAAGGCGGATGGCCGACGGCTGGTCCTATGGGTCCAGAATTGATTGCAGCTGATACCCCGATCTCTTCGCCCGGTCAGTTCTCCACTATCGGTGCCTGGGGCATTCCAGTCTGGAACACACTCATATTGTTGAGTTCCAGTGTCACTGTGACCATCGCTCACTGGGAACTCAAAAAGAACAATCGCTTGGGTCTTATTGTCTGGCTCGCAATCACCGTGTTGCTTGGATTCCTGTTCCTGTACCTTCAGGGCTTTGAGTATGCACACGCTTATGCCGATCTCGGGCTGACACTTGGTACCGGCGTGTACGGCGCAACTTTCTTCATGTTGACCGGATTTCACGGATTTCATGTGACCATCGGTGCAATCATTCTGCTGGTGATTCTGATTCGTTGCATCCGCGGTCATTTCAAACCCGATCATCACTTTGGATTTGAAGCGGCAGCATGGTACTGGCACTTCGTTGATACAGTCTGGGTGGGACTCTTTATCTTTGTTTACGTTGTGTAAACGTTAATTCCCAACCACCTACTCAGTCGCAGAAGATTTTGGTGGGATTGGCACTGTATTGCTAGGTGTAATCAAACCGGTGTAAATTCCGCCAACAATCAAACCGAAAAGCAATACCCAAATCGATATACGGATGGTCAATGCCTTGACCGTCCGGTTGCTGGTGCCCCGATCCTTCAACATGTACCAGAATGCTGAAACAAGGCTGCCAATCATTACCAGCAGCAAAATTCCGATAATTAAGTTTTGTACCAACGCTGTTGACTCAGTAGAAGTTCTGGCTTTGGAACTGTTTCGTGTTTGGTTGGATGAGTGCGTTAATTCCAGACTGATTGAAACTTGATGTGCGCTCAATTGAGTCTGAATTATACGGGTATCGATCGAACCAACTGTCTGCCGTTCAGCACTTCCTTTTTGACTGTCTTGTTTAGTTCTGATCTAGCCCGCCTGAAGATTCATAACATGGGAAGAAATCCGATATTCTTGAAGTGTTAAAATCGCTGAGTCACTTGGTCAATGATGAGAACATTCTTCCTAACCTACCTTTTCCTCATGCACAACCTGATTCTTGCTAAAAAATAGACAAACATGTCTGATCTTGGAAAAATTGCTGAGTACATTGTTGAGGACTTTTACAACGGTCGGTTCGATTTAAGTGAGCGTGGCAATGTTTCAGCGCCATCGTCTTGGTCAACCTTACCCCAAGTTGAATGCACGCAATATCTGCGCGACGCGAATGCCTCTGATCGAACCATCCTGCTCTATCTGACATTCATCTCAGCGATTGATCGCGCGAGAAATTCAGAACGGTGCTGGTGGAACGGACTTGAACTCTATGAAAGTCACCCGGAAGTTTACGATCCTTTGCAGCTGCTTCAGGTGAGTGCTGCTCAATTGACAGAGTACCTGCAAGAATGTAGTGTTTCTCAGAATACCGAGCAGGACCCTCAAGCCTGGCTTGACATCGCACAAACCATTACATTCGAAAGCAGTTGCCCTGTGAGTCGTGTGATCT
>CAZYSR010000367.1:0-2162 GCA_964649525.1 uncultured Gammaproteobacteria bacterium | reverse complement strand
TTCCCGGAGCACACATACGATTACTCCGATTCGACGTCGCCTGTGATCAGTACCGTGACCGAGGCCTACCAACATTCGATCAACAATTTAGCGGTCCGCTGACAAACCAAATCCGAACAACAAGAACCTTCTTTCGCGAATCGGCGTTCTTCAAACGTTACCAGAAGCGTAAACCCGGAGGCGGTTTTACTGAAGAGCCGGAACTGCCGCCGTCAGTAATCGACGAGGCCTTAGTCAACGCCATCGCACATCGTGATTACAAAACTGCCATTCCTATTGAATGTGAACGCTATTCAGATGCACTCATTGTGAAAAACCCTGGAAGAATGCGGCAACGCAACACTGACTTGCCCGACGAATTTTCTCTTGCAGAGACCTCCTTAGACTCGACGCCTCGAAACACACAATTGCTCGCATGGCTCAAGCTAATGAAGGATCCTGACGGTACTGCGTATGTACAGGCGATAAGCGAAGGCACAAAACAGATGTTGACTGAGATGACACACCTGGGCCTACCGCCGCCTAGATATAACCTCTCCGAAAACGAAACAATGATTAGACTGGATAGTAATGCGGAGGCGCGTGAGGCGGCACTACTCGCCGCAAATCGAGTTCAGTCAACCGAGTTTGCCAACCTGTATCTATTACGAGTGCGCCGTGGCCACAACACCGTTACAGCAGCAGATCTTAATGTCCACTATGGACAGCTCGTCACGACACTAAGAGATGTACTCAGCGCGAACGGATGGTATATCGATCGATGTAGATTCAGCCGAATAATTGCACATCGCAAAGGCGCAGAACTAGCTTTACCCGCCCGAGTAAAACGTATATTGAGAATGTATCCGGCATACGAATTTCAGATTAGGCAATATTTCCATCATTTCTATCTTTGCCTTGATTACAAATGCCAGGTTCGCAACATCCAACGATTATCTGTAGTAGGGAAGCATATTCCTCAGAGTTCTATTATCGGCCGTCACTGCGTCGCCCAAACGGAAGTGTGGAGAGAAGGACGCATCGCTGAATTCGATATGGAGTTTGCAACAGTTCATTTTTCTGATACCGGGATCGAAGAACACATATCCACAGATTCCATTATTCCATCATGCTCTTTGGACATGATTCAGAAAATACTGCAGCACGAGGATCTATCGTTCGATCTGCCCGCCACACTGAAAAAACATAGCTTGTCGTCACGCTCCGGCATGGCTAAACAACGATCATATAAGATCGATCTCATGGCTCGACACCTCGCTGCGAGACTTTTCCCTATTCAATTCGGTGACATGGAGATCAATATTCTCACGGAACCAGTTCAACTCTCGACTCAATCGGCACGTAACGGAAGAAGTATGCTAGTTCGGCGACTTTCAGAACCTACAGTAGAGTTTCGTGAACGAAGGTCTTCAGCAGATGTGCGTTCCGGTATTATGAAATTCGGCGCTTACGACGCCGCGCCCCATAACATTCGTCTATTTCCAGTGTGTACCACTTCGTTGAGATCAAATATGGAGGATTTAATTGAGCGATTAAAGTTTGGGTCGCACCAATATAAGGGGTCGGAACGCACGTTTGCAACAAAATTCTCATATTCGTCGGTTATAACCGTAGATCGAGTCGAAGATGCACGAAAGGAGATCGATAGGATATTGGAGGAGCAAGAGGGTTTAGAGGTGTCTGAATACCGTCATAACGGAAACACTCGCCGGATCTTTCTTGTCCATACTCCAGAACATGGTTACTCAAGTGATGACCATACCGCTCCGTATTATGTCATAAAAAGACAATTGTTGGAAAATGGCATGCCGTGTCAAATGGTAGATACACCAACTTTGAACAATCCTGACTGGAAAGATTTGAACTTAGCCTTGAACATAATTGCCAAGTGTGGAGTTAGGCCATGGGTGCTTCCGGATAGGATACCCGACGCTGATTTTTTTATTGGGTTATCGTACACCCAATCAAGAGATGGCCGTCGAATTATGGGGTTCACCAACGTTTTCAATAGCTATGGGAAATGGGAGTTTTACTCAGGTAACACATCATATTTCGACTTTAAGAGCCGAACACAGCATTTGGCTCGATTGGTAGAGGACACTTTGCGGAAACTCCAGTCAAGACTTAGCCCAACTCCTCGAGTTGTACTTCATTACTCAGCC
>CAZYSR010000366.1:0-2189 GCA_964649525.1 uncultured Gammaproteobacteria bacterium | reverse complement strand
CCATTGTCCATGGCATGCGCCGACCCGCATTTTTCAGTGCTGCCATTGTTGTCGACCCGGTTACGATAAACAGGCCTCCAATTGCCATAAATATTGCAGTCTTCATGATTGCATGATTGAAAAGATGCAGAAATGACGCTGCAACTCCCGCAGTTGATGCCAGACCCACACCGACGGCAATGTAACCAATTTGTCCGATGCTAGACCACGCGAATAGGCGTTTGAGATCATCCTGAAAAATTGCGACAGCCGAGGTGATCACTGCGCTGATGATGCCAACTGCGAGAATGATGTGGTGCGACGAGGTGAACCCTGAGAAATAATCTTCCGGGAAAACTTCGAATGTGAGTCGAATGAACACATAGACAGCGGCCTTGGTGGCAGTGCCAGCAAGAAAAGCAGTAACTGCATTTGGTGCATAAGCGTAGGCGTTTGGCAGCCAGGCGTGAAATGGAAACAACGCCATTTTGATTGCCAGTCCAACAATAACAAAGCCGAATGCAACAGCAACGGTGTTTTGACTGATCAGGTCCGGGAGTCGCTGTGCCAGGTCAGCCATATTCAAGGTGCCTGTTAGCGAATAAAGAAAACCTATACCAACCAGGTAAAAGGTTGCGGCGATGGTTCCCATCACCAGATAACGAAACGCTGCTGTCAGACAACGTTTGTCTTGCCCGAAACTGATCAGAATGTATGTCGAAAGCGATGATACTTCCAGAAAGACAAAGACGTTAAACACATCACCGGAAATCGTAATGCCGGACAAACCAGTAAAGCAAAGAATCCAGGCAGTGTACAGCCATCCCTGACTCTTTTCTGGAACTTCAGATTTGATGCTGGCAGGGGCGTAGATGATTACCAACAGGTAGATAAAACTGATAATCAGAAGAATAAGGGCGTTCGCACTGTCGATTCTGTACTCAATCCCAAATGGAGCTGCCCAGCCGCCGAGCGAATAGACGATTTCTCCGAACCTGTTGATATGAAGAAGAATCGCTATCGAATTGATGCTGCTGGCAATACCAACTGCAAGGGCGATCAGCCAGGTAATTCTAGGTCTTCTGATAATCGCACACAACGGTGCGGCCAGTAGAGGAATAACAACCTGTAAGGCGCTTAAGTGAAAGCTCAGCACCTTAATTTCACTCTATGTCCTGTTGTTGTACATCTTGATCATCGATTGATCCAAAAGCAGAGCGAATTCTGACGATCAGGGCTAGACCTAGAGCCGTGGTTGCAACACCCACGACAATTGCAGTGAGTATGAGCACATGGGGTAGGGGATTGGAGTAAACAGCTGGTTCTTTCAGTAAAATCGGTGCGGTTCCTCCGCCTACCTTACCGATGCTGATGTAGAGAATGAAAGCCGAACTTTGAAAGATATTCAGTCCAATCACTTTTTTGATGAGATTGTTAGCCGATATCACGATATACAACCCAATCATCATCAGTGCGATGACGATCCAATAGTTAACGATCCCGAGGCTTTCCATTTAATTTCAATCTGTGTCTTCAGAGTCTGGCTGTCGATAATCTGCAAAACTCAGAAACAGAATGATCATCACCGACGCGACTGTCATACCAACACCAAATTCGATGAGTAGGATCCCGAGGTGTTGCCCGGCTACAGAGTCGGCAGATAGTACACTGTAGTTTAAGAATTCGCCACCTAAAAACATACCAGCAACGCCGACACCAGTGTAGAGAAGCACACCCAGTGCGGCAGTTGTATAGACAAGTGGCGGCGGTACTATTTTCATCGTTGCTTCCTTACCGAGAACGATGCCGTACAGAATAAATCCGGCGCCAAAAATTACACCAGCCTGAAAACCGCCTCCAGGACCATAGTCACCGTGAAACTGAACATACAGGGCGAACACCATGATGAATGGGATCATGATCTTGGCAATGACGTGCAGAATCAAATGTTGCTTCATTGGCTCAGTCCTTGGGTTTGGTCGACCTGCCAGTCAGCAGGGCGATTACACCGATGCCAGCAGTAAAAATCACCACGACTTCTCCAAGCGTGTCATAACCCCGATAGCTGGCCAGAACCGAAGTGACAACATTGGGAATGCCGATTTCCGAGTACGAATCTTGGAGGTAGTAGGGTGCCACGTGTAGATTGGCTGGAGCATTCGGGTCTGCAAATTGCGGCATGTCCATAATGCCAATTGCAAGTGCTACAC
>CAZYSR010000365.1:0-2719 GCA_964649525.1 uncultured Gammaproteobacteria bacterium | reverse complement strand
ACTTTACCCATAGCGCGCTGCAGTAATCCAGTTGCCGACTATACCAAAGACAAAAAGCAACTGAATGTCAAGCGCGCAAATCAAGAAAATCATAAATTTGAGTTACAGTGAGGATGATCGTTAATAAACCTGTTGCCGATGAATCTGTTCGGAAAGACTATCTCTCACGAAGTGTAAAATTGACGGAGTAAGTAGTTATCTGACTTGTTCTAAATGACCACGCCAAGCAAATCCCTTTACCTGATTGATGGCACTGCGTATGTCTACCGTGCCTTCCACTCCACCGATCTTTCGACTTCTAGCGGTGAGCCTACGGGTGCAGTGTACGGTGTTGGTAACATGCTCAGGCGAATCATTCGGGAGCACGAACCAGATTATCTAGTCGCAGTTTTCGATGCCAAAGGTAAGACGTTCCGTCATGACCTTTATGAGGAATACAAGGCGAACCGCCCACCCATGCCAGACGATTTGAGGAGCCAATACGATCTGATCAGAGAGATGGTTGTGGCGATGGGAATTAAATCCATCTCCATCCCCGGCGTTGAAGCAGACGATGTCATTGGCACACTTGCAACCGCGGCGTGCGAGGCTGGTTTGACAACCTACATTTCGAGCAGTGATAAAGACCTGACTCAACTTGTCAACGAACGAGTTACCGTAATCGACGACATGCGCGGCACCGAGATGGGACCCAACCAGGTTAAGGAGAAGTTTGGAGTGCGACCGGATCAGATCATCGACTACCTTTCGCTCGTTGGGGATACTTCCGACAACATTCCAGGGGTTCCGCTGGTTGGTCCGAAAACAGCTGCAAAGTGGTTATCCACACATGATTCAGTTGACAACATCATTAATATTGCAGACACATTGCCAGGGAAAGCAGGAGAGAACTTCAGGAACGCGATTTCGCAACTTCAGATGTCAAGAGATTTGGTTTCTCTCAAACTGGATGTTGATGTTGAGCTTGATCTTGAGGACTTTAAAATTGCTCCGCCTAAGTTGGACGAACTACGTGAACTCTACACTCGGCTTGAATTTTTCAGCTGGATCAATGCACTGGAAGGCGAAAAATCCGAATCGGAAGTCAAGCCTCTGCAATACTCAACAATTACCGAAGAATCCGATCTTGATGCTCTGATTGAGCGAATACAAGCCTGTGGCTTCGTTGCCTTTGATACTGAAACAACCGGTCTGGATGTTCGAAAAGACCACCTGGTTGGAATTTCAATCAGCATCCAGGAGAGAGAAGCGTTTTACATTCCGCTAGCGCATCGGTACCTGGGCATACCACAACAATTGGAAGAAGGTCTGGTTTTCGCGAAGTTGAAGTCTGTAATGGAAGACTTGCAAATTAGCAAGATTGCCCACAATCTTAAATTTGATGCCAGCATTTTGTCTAGAGTCGGCATCGAAATTTCCGGTCCGATATACGACACCATGCTGGAGTCTTACGTTCTGAACAGTTCCGCTGTGCCGCAACATGGGCTAGACAGACTGGCCCTCAAATACCTGAACACTGCGACCACAAAATACGAAGAAGTTGTAGGCAAGGGCAAGAATCAGATCACTTTCGATCTCGTTGACATTGAAAATGCAACTGAATACGCTGCCGAAGACGCTGATGTGGCTCTGGCTTTGCATAACACGTTATGGCCACAAATTGAGCAGGAAGAGCAGTTGCGGAATGTTTTTGAGAATATTGATATGCCACTGGTGCCGGTGCTGATGCGAGTTGAGGACAATGGCGTACTACTTGACGAAGCCGCCCTGAGACAACATAGCGCTGAATTGCAGGAAAGGATTCAAAAAATTGAAGATGCGATATATCAAAGCTCCGGGTGTGTATTCAATTTGTCTTCACCCAAGCAGATTCGAGAAGTTTTGTTCGACCAACTTGGTCTCACCACATCAACTAAAACCGCCTCAGGTGTGATGTCGACTTCGGAATCGGTGTTGACTGAACTCGCGATTCATCACGAAGTCCCTAGAATGCTGCTTGAACATCGTAGTCTGTTCAAGATTAAATCCACTTACACTGACAAATTACCGGAGTTAATCAACAGCAATACGGGCCGAGTTCACACTTCCTTCAATCAGGCAGTCGCTTCGACTGGGCGACTTTCCTCAGCAGATCCTAACTTGCAGAATATTCCGATTCGCACTGCAGAAGGAAAACGGATTCGTGAGGCGTTCATACCAGATTCTGGTTCAACTTTGGTTTCGATTGACTATTCTCAAATCGAACTTCGTCTTATGGCCCATCTGTCCAGCGACCCTGGTCTTCTTGATGCTTTCTCCAGAGGTGAGGATGTACATCGTTTTACCGCATCAGAGGTATTCGACTGCCCGCCAGATGAAGTAACATCCGATCAGAGACGGCATGCCAAAGCAATCAATTTTGGTTTGATGTACGGAATGTCTGCCTTTGGACTGGCTCGAACGCTGCAAATTGAAGTTCATCAGGCCCGTGATTACATCGAACAGTATTTCACCCGCTATCCCAGTGTTCGGGATTTCATGGATAACGTACGCGAACAGGCGCGTGAACACAAGTATGTCGATACCATTTTTGGAAGACGCGTGTTTCTGCCCGATATTAACTCCAATCACTACGGGCGAAGACAGCACTCAGAGAGGGCTGCAATCAACGCGCCACTACAAGGATCAGCTGCTGACATTATGAAGCTCGCAATGATTGGTGTTGATGCATGGCTGGCAA
>CAZYSR010000364.1:0-3950 GCA_964649525.1 uncultured Gammaproteobacteria bacterium | reverse complement strand
ATCTGGAGCACATGAGCAGTGAAGTGATGGCTCGAGTGGCCGAAAAATGGGATCCGAATAATGATCATTTCATTCCCTATATGTGGGGAACTCATGGAGTAACTTACAACGAGGAGTTGATTCGAAGCGTTTTTCCGGATGCCCCAATCGGGTCCATGGATCTGATCTTCAAACCTGAAAATATGGAAAAGCTTGCTGAATGCGGTGTTGCTTTTCTGGATTCACCAACTGATGTGATTCCAATGGCACTCGCTTATATGGGTTTGAATCCCAGTTCTACAGACAGGAATGACTACAAGGCTGTGGAAGAGATGCTTTTGCAAATTCGCCCCTATATCAAAACTTTTGACAACTATGCTTACCAGCGAATGGTAGAAAAAGAATTTTGTTTGGCCGTTACATGGGGTCCAGATGGTCTACTCGCCATCTCAACAGCCGAAGAAGCAGGTGCAGATGTTACACTCGACTTCTTTCTACCTGCTGGTGAAGGGAAAGCGAACATCTGGGTCGATGGATGGGTTATTCCTTCTGACGCAAAGAATGTCGATAACGCTTATTTATTTCTGAACTACATGATGCGACCGGAGGTTGCTGCAGGCGACAGTAACTACACCTGGTATGCCACAGCAAATGCATCTGCGGTTCCATTAATTGACCCGGCTGTCACTTCAAGTGAGGCGAGTTTCCCACCTCCCGAAGCTGTTGCGATGATGTATCCACTTGAAGTTTTGCCACCTAAAGTTCAGCGCGTGAGAACACGTACCTGGACAAACTTCAAAGCGGGAAATTGAAGTTTGATTTAGCCTAAAGTAAAGTTGAGTCGGAGGTTGGATACAGCGTTGCTGTAAGTCGTCATTGGGGAGGAATTGTGAATATGCAGAATGGCACGGATAAACTGTTCGCAGATCAGCCTTGGCTGGATCCCGAAGCTGAGCCCTTTGTAAAAATACAGGCACTCACCAAAACGTTTGGCTCATTCACAGCCGTATCAAGTGTCGATCTTGAGATCTACGAGGGTGAACTCTTTTCCCTGCTTGGTGGGTCCGGGTGTGGAAAGTCTACACTGTTGAGAATGTTGGCCGGATTTGATCCGCCAACCTCCGGGAATATATTTATCGACGGAGTTGATATGGCGGGAGTTCCGCCATATCAGCGACCCGTCAACATGATGTTTCAGTCTTACGCTCTGTTTCCACATATGACGGTGGTTCAAAACGTAGCTTACGGACTAAAGCAGGACAAGGTGTCAAAAGACGATATAGCTGAGCGAGTTGACCAAATGCTGTCAATCGTTGAATTGAGTCAATTCTCTCAGCGTAAGCCGCACCAACTATCTGGTGGCCAGCGACAACGTGTTGCGCTGGCACGAGCTCTGGTTAAAAACCCGAAAGTTCTGCTTCTTGATGAGCCTCTTGGTGCTCTCGATAAACGATTGCGGGAGCAGACGCAATTCGAATTGATGAATATCCAGGAACGGCTTGGCATCACGTTTATTGTCGTGACACATGACCAGGAAGAAGCGATGACACTGTCATCACGTATTGCAGTCATGGATCAGGGCCGGTTCTCCCAGATCGGTACGCCGACTGACATATATGAGTACCCCGAAACTCGATTTGTGGCAAATTTTATCGGTAGTGCGAATATGTTCGAGGGTCGAGTGAAGGAGAATGGCGCCGATTATGTCATTGTGCAGGGTGTCGGTTCCAATGTTTCGTTTTACATTGATCATAGCGCTGCGGTCAGGGAGAACACTGCAGTCTGGGTTGCACTTCGGCCAGAAAAAATCTCAGTTTCTGCTACCGCACCCGAAGATTCTGCAGATCATAATTTCGTTGAAGGCATTGTTGATGACATAGGCTACCTCGGCAATTTTTCAATTTACAAAATCAGACTCGACAATGGCAGAATCATTGAAATCACTCATCCCAATCAAACACGTCCCAAACATGGTAGACACCTTGTTGAATGGGAAGAAAAAGTTTACCTGAGCTGGGCACCTCACAGTCCGGTGCTACTAACAAAGTAGGCTAATTTTGCAGCGGTTCCAGAATAGTCGGTAGAGACGTAGGGCAGTAATCGTTGCGTAGTCGAATTCAAAGCAAGCTTCAATCGGCAGAACTGTGGCAGTCATTTATTGTCGCAGTCCCTTACATTTGGCTGCTGATCTTCTTTCTCATCCCATTTTTTATCGTTTTAAAGATCAGTTTCGCTGAGTACATTCTCGCGAGTCCACCGTTTTCAAAACTATTCCGGCTGGCAGATACGGGTGCAATGTACATGACGTTGATATTTGATAACTTTATCTATCTTTGGGAGGACGATCTTTATCTCAACACTTATCTGAATTCACTACAGATTTCGATCACGTCGACCATACTCTGCCTGCTGGTTGGCTATCCGATTGCTTACGGCATTGCACGTGCCACGCCAACAGCAAAGAAAATATTACTCCTGATGGTGATTCTGCCATTTTGGACATCATTTCTCCTGCGCGTCTATGCCTGGATCGGACTTCTCGCCGATCAGGGAACAATCAATAATTTCTTGATCTGGATAGGAATCATCGACGAACCAATCAAGATGCTCTACACAGATTTTGCAGTTTATGTTGGAATCGTTTACACCTATCTCCCATTCATGATATTGCCCTTGTTCGCGAGCATTGAAAAACTTGATATGACACTGCATGAGGCTGCTGCAGATTTGGGTTCGCGTCCCTTCACCACTTTTCGAACGATCACGATTCCACTTACGATGCCAGGGATCATTGCCGGTTCTCTATTGGTTTTCATTCCTGCGACGGGTGAATTCGTCATACCTGATCTTCTCGGCGGAGGAAACGTACTCATGATTGGCAAGGTGCTGTATAGCGAGTTCAACTCGAACCAGGATTGGCCAATCGCATCCGCGGTCGCAGTCATACTGCTA
Source organism: uncultured Gammaproteobacteria bacterium (assembly GCA_964649525.1). Taxonomy (GTDB): domain Bacteria; phylum Pseudomonadota; class Gammaproteobacteria; order Arenicellales; family JAJDZL01; genus JAJDZL01. The sequence continues at coordinate 1,019 of CAZYSR010000364.1, read as the reverse complement.
ATATTGCTGGTTGTTCCGATGATGATTTACCAGAAGTATCAAGCTAGAGAGTCAAGCGGGAAGTAGGTTCGCATCGATGAGCTTTAAAAAATCACCATTTACATTCTCGCTGCTGTGCTTCGGCTTTGCATTTTTGTATATTCCGATTTTTCTGTTGATGTTCTACTCCTTTAACTACTCGAAGGTGGTTCCGGTATGGGGTGGATTTTCAGTTCGCTGGTACGTGGAGCTGTTTCAAAGTGAAGAGATATGGAGCGCAGTCGGATTAAGTCTGCAGATTGCGATCATGAACGCTACATTTGCAACGTTGTTGGGTGCTCTGGCAGGCATTGCAATGGCCCGAATCAAGCGGTTTCGCGGTAGAACACTGTTCTCTGGCATGATCTCAGCACCGCTGGTTATGCCGGAGGTCATCACCGGTCTTTCGCTGTTGTTGCTATTTATCACGATGGCTGAAATTATTGGCTGGCCGACGCGAGGCATTACAACAATTACCATCGCACACATTACCTTTTCGCTTGCGTACGTTGCAGTAATTGTTCAGTCAAGACTGGTTGGTGTGGATGAGTCTCTGGAAGAGGCTGCGCTAGACCTTGGCGCGAAACCTTATCGAGTGCTGATCGATATCACTGTACCCCTGCTTGCACCTGCACTGGCCGCTGGTTGGCTACTGGCATTTACATTGTCACTGGATGATTTGGTTATTGCAAGTTTCGTATCCGGACCTGGAGCGAATACCTTGCCAATGCTCATTTATTCAAGGGTTAAATTGGGACTGAAACCAGATGTCAATGCGCTCGCGACAATCATCATTCTGATCGTTGCAATTGGTGTCTGTATCGCTGGCTGGATCTTGTCCAGGCAGGAGAAGCAGAGGATGGCCGATATGCAGATGGCCGAAGCTGAAAAATACGACTTTAGTGACGAGCCTGAAAGTTCCCGTTAGCCGCTAGTTGATCATTCAGCCTGGCGATAGTACCAGGTCGAGGTTTGTTTTCCAATTTGGCGACCGGTAAACG
>CAZYSR010000363.1:0-3620 GCA_964649525.1 uncultured Gammaproteobacteria bacterium | reverse complement strand
TCTATCGCCTAGTGCTGGGCGTGTTGATAGTTTCAGGAATTAGCATGATTTGGCGCGCCTGGCAATTCGGAGCAACTGCTGTAGTCACCGGCTGATTCGTTCTGTAGTATTCGATTAGTATCCGGCAAACTGCCGAGGTTTCTGAACAATTTCGAGCTGACTTGTCTATCTGGACGAAATTAGATAACAGTGCTACAAGTCTGAAATCGATCATGAGGAAGAACGGCACCGCATTCGGGCCCACTTATAAACCCGATCAAACATGGTTATTGTAAGTGGCGATTCAGAACCGACTAGAATCAGGTTGGCGTTGAATTTCGAATGCTCGACTCAGCAATCAACTTTTGCGAATTACACTAAAATCGATTTGAGCGACTGAGAAAATAAATTACCTTTCCATGAATGGCACAGGAAACCTGCCTTTATCGATGGAATATCTAATGAAATGCTTGAAATTAATCATCTACACACCCCACATATATCTTAATCAGTTCATTTACCTAACTACTAGTGGAACAATCAGCAGCTAATCAAAATCCCGAGTCTCCGATTCAGGACCCCGTATGCGGCATGCGAGTGGATCCGCAAAAATCAAAGCACCATTTTGTGCTCGACAGCAAAACCTACTGGTTTTGCTGTCAGGGTTGCCTCGAAAAATTCCAAAAAGCTCCCGAAAAGTATCTGAATCCTGACTTCAACGAAGCAGACAGCTACGAATCCGCGCCGCCCGGCACAAAATTCACCTGCCCTATGCACCCGGAAATTGTTCAGGAAGGACCTGGTGAGTGTCCTAGTTGCGGTATGGCGTTACAGCCAATGGATCCGCTGCTCGCAGCCGATGAACCAAATCATGAGTTGATTGACTTCACGAGACGCTTTCGAGTCGGTCTGGTGTTTGGCCTGCCAGTGCTGATTCTGGCGATGGCACCGCATCTAGGAATTCCACTTCACCAGTTCATGGAAGAACGAACTTCCAATTGGCTGCAACTGCTACTCGCGTCCCCAGTATTTTTATGGTGTGGTTGGCCGTTCCTTCAGCGTGGTTGGTCATCTGTCAGGAACCGCGCATTGAACATGTTCACTCTTATTGCACTCGGTACTAGCACAGCATATCTCTACAGTCTAGCGCTTGTGCTGTTTCCAGGCTGGTTTGAACTGGTATTTGGTAACGCAGTAACCAATGCCGGTGTTTACTTTGAAGTTTCAGCAGCCATCATTGTCTTGGTGCTGATCGGGCAGATACTAGAACTAAGAGGGCGCGAGAGAACCGGCAAAGCAGTTCGCTCTTTGATGAAGCTCATGCCGCAGACTGCAATGCGGCTTACCGCCTCTGGAACACTTGAAGAGGTAGAAATCAGCCAAATCCTAACGGGTGACCGGTTGCGGGTACGCCCGGGTGACAACATTCCGTTGGATGGTGTCGTTGTTTACGGTACTTCTGAAGTCGATGAATCACTTTTGACAGGAGAATCAATGCCGGTAACAAAAACTGTGGGTGACGCAGTAAACGCGGGAACACTGAACGGTAGCGGGGCGTTTGATCTGCAAGTTGAAAGAGTGATGTCTGACACGACACTGTCACAAATCATTCGTATGGTCAGCAATGCTCAGCTTAGCCGCGCACCCATACAGAGAACCGCCGATATCGTTGCCGCCTGGTTTGTGCCAATCGTAGTGTCGGTCGCAGTCATTGCATTGTTTAGCTGGTTGACTTGGGGACCGCCTGGAGATTTCAGTTTCGCACTGATTACATTCGTTTCGGTTCTGATCATCGCTTGCCCTTGCGCACTCGGCTTGGCGACACCGATGTCGATCACGGTTGGTGTTGGGCAAGCAGTTTTGTCTGGAGTTCTGGTCAAGGAAGCAGAGGCACTTGAAGTGCTGCCGAAAATTGATACGTTGATTATTGACAAGACAGGAACAATCACCATAGGAAAACCGTCAGTCGTTCAGATCCATTGCCAAAGCTATTCAGAATCTGAAGTACTGTCATACGCCGCTGCAGTTTCGCGTCTGAGTGGTCATCCGGTCGCAGTTGCAGTTGTTGATGAATCGGAGAGACGAGATGCACAGGTATACGAAGCAATCGATTTTGAGTCGGTAGCTGGCCAAGGTGTTAAGGCTAAAGTCAATGAATGGAATGTCGCAGTGGGAAGCAAAAAGTTTATGGAATCACTGAACGTTCCGAATCTGGACTCCGCAACGACGCTTGAAAACCTACAGCAGGAAAGTAATTCTGTTGTTTACGTTGCTATAGGAAGCGAACTTGCGGCCGCGATAGAATTAGAAGAAACTATCCGTGTCGATAGTCCAGCCGCGGTCAGCCAATTGCAGAAGCGTGGTGTGAACGTCATTATGGCGACAGGTGATCGTCAGGCAGCCGCGAAGTCAATTGCAAATAAATGCGGTATCACCGAGGTCTATTCTGAACTGTCACCACTGGACAAACTGGACCTTGTCAAATCGCTTCAGACAAACGGTAAACTCGTCGCGATGGCAGGTGATGGGATTAATGACGCTCCAGCTCTGGCTCAGGCGGATGTGGGAATTGCGATGGGTGGTGGTGCAGATGTCGCCATGGAATGTGCCGGCATGACCATTCTGAGCGAAGATCTAAACGCCATTGTGCGAGCTCATTCCATCGCCCGGGCTACCATGACCAATGTCAAGCAAAATCTTTTTTTTGCATTTTGCTACAACGCGGTTGGCGTACCGATCGCGGCTGGAGTACTCTACCCAGCCTTTGGCATCCTTTTGTCACCCATCTTTGCCGCCGCCGCTATGAGCCTGTCTTCGGTGTCGGTAATTGGCAATGCCCTTCGATTACGCAGTTTCAGACCTTAAAGGAAGTGGGTTAGGTGTTGCGACGCGGCCATGCCTCACTCAGACAGACTGCACCAATGAAGATTAGTAGTATTCCGAGTGGACTGAATCCGCTTATCAGCCATTCTATTAATGGTGCCAATAGTGCAATGAACCCGATTACCAGAAAAAACAGACTCCGGTACAACTGATTCGCACCGGTAGATACTCCGGTATTCCTGATACTGCGTTCTCGAATCTGCTGATGGTGCATATCTGTAAGCACAGTATGAATCAGTCTTGGCAGATCAGGACTGTCGGAAATCCAGTGAGGGAACTCATCCTTTATTTTCTTCCCAATGCTGCTCAGCGTATATCTATTCTTTACCCAGTTTTCCAGAATGGGTCGAACCGTGTCGGGAATATTGAGTTCCGGACTTAGCATCCGGGTCAAGCCTTCAAGGCTCAAGTAAGTTTTTTGAAACAGCATCAATTGTGGTTGAATGACGATGTTGAACTCTCTTGTCATCAGAAATAGTCGACCCATCAACGTTCCGAACGACAGCTCGCCAACTGGCTGGTCATTGAACGGTTCGCAAATCGTTCGAACAGCAACTTCAAATCGTTCAGGGGAAATATCGGGTGGCGCCCAGCCTGAGCGAATATGCGCATTGACCACTTCGCGGTAGTCGCGGTTCAATATTGCGGTAATGTTCTCAACGAGATAGTTACGGTCGAGATTTGAAAGCGATCCGGTATTTCAAAATTCAAAATTATTGACACTTCGGAATCGGAAACGAAACATATTGCCCGATGAA
>CAZYSR010000362.1:0-1885 GCA_964649525.1 uncultured Gammaproteobacteria bacterium | reverse complement strand
CGCTGTCAGACGAAAGATTTATATAAAACAGATTATTCCAGAATAATCTCAAGCACCGGGCGTTTCTCAAGTAGTCTAACCAATATTATCTCCTAGTGCTCGTCCATCTCTGTCATTGAACTACTGAAATACGTTTCTGATGCCATCAATACGTCTCAGATGACGCACCATATAGAGGGTTATGCTTATCTGATGGCTACCACAACGTAATATTCAGTTCCGTAGACTTAAACACTACGAAATTGTGACCCCAAAAATCACATTGCGGAAGTTTGTGGGTTAGCCGTTCAGTTTATTGCGAGAAAGTCAACATCGAAATCGGATTCACCTATCATCAGGTTAACCTTCGTTGGATCAGACTTGGCGATAACTGAACCGCGCCTTATGACATAGAGTCGAGTTGCCCTAAGTCGAATTGCTTCAACCGGATCACGAGCCTGCAGAATGACAAGATCTGCGTCGCAGCCAGGTTTCAAGCCCATATGATCGAGGTGCATTACCTCCGCACCGGTGGTTGTTACTCCCGCATACATAGCATTGATTTCATCAACACCAGTCATCTGTCCAACGTGAACTGCCATGTGTGCGACTTCAAGCATATCATGGCTGCCGAGTCCATACCAGGGGTCCATCATGCAGTCGTGTCCCAGTGCCACAGGAATTCCCATACCGATCATTTCTTTGACGCGTGTCATGCCGCGCCGCTTGGGATAGGTATCCTGTCGACCTTGAATGGTTATATTGATCAGAGGATTGGGGATCGCTGTAATTTCTGCTTCTTTGATTAGAGACAACAGTTTACTGGCATAGTAATTGTCCATTGAATGCATCGACGTTAGATGCGAGCCGGCCACGCGCCCATGCATACCCAGACGCTGTGTTTCGCAGGCAAGCGTCTCAATGTGTCGAGAGTTTGGATCGTCGGTTTCATCACAGTGCAAATCAACCAGCAATCCTCGATCTGCAGCAATTTGACACAGAACTTCCACTGATTCAGTTCCATCGGCCATCGTGCGTTCGAAATGAGGAATCCCGCCAACAATATCAACGCCCAAATCAAGTGATCGAAGTAAGTTTTCTTTGGCTGGTGGGTGTCTAAAGAGTCCGTGTTGTGGAAATGCGACGAACTGAAGATCGATCCAGGGCGCCAGCTCCTCGCGTAATTCGATGAGCGCTTCCACCGCAAGCAGTGAATCGTCGGTTACATCTATGTGGCTGCGAATAGCCAGACAGCCTTTAGCGATTGACCAGTGACAGAGGGTGCGAGCTCGATGCTTGATGTCATCGGCAGTTAGAGTCGGCACTAAATCTCCCCAGATTTCAATGCCTTCCAACAAAGTTCCGCTTTGGTTGATACGGGGACGTCCAGCGCTCAAGGTGGAATCCATGTGAAAGTGTGGGTCTACAAAAGGAGTAGATACCAGCCAGTGATCCAAATTCAGGGTTTGATGAGCTTCGGCCTCAATTTGAGGTTCGATTTCGAGAATTTTGCCTTTATCGACTGCGATGTCTACGCCACTTCGTCCATCTGGAAGATTGGCATTTCGAATAATGAGATCAATCATTCACGAGACTCCTGACCATTTTGGGTTTCGTCGATAGAGTTCCTATACTTTGCTTGAACGCTGCCAGGCAAGAGTAGCATAAGCAAATCAGATTTGGTTGCGACTCATATTATGGTTCGAAATCACTTCGTTCCATAGATCCGGTCACCTGCATCGCCAAGTCCCGGCACTATATATGCGTGATCGTCCAGTTTTTCGTCAATAGCTGCTGTATAGATTGGAACGTCTGGGTGTGCCGATTGAAATGCTTCTATTCCTTCCGGAGCGGCAAGCAGACAGGCCATCTTTATGTTTTGGGCTTTGGCTTCCTTGACTCGCTG
>CAZYSR010000361.1:0-3264 GCA_964649525.1 uncultured Gammaproteobacteria bacterium | reverse complement strand
TAATCGATTTCGGTAATTCCGTTCGCGGTGAAATAGCAAAACTTTTTCTTTCTCGACCGGCGGTTCATGACGGCACCTCCTCTTTATCATCATCTTTCTCATCGGCACTAATTGGCTCAACAGCGTTTTCCGTAGCTTCGCTGTCTGTCGCTTCTTCACTTTGACTTTCTTCATCAGTCGATTCCGCTTCAACTTCAGCGGCTTCTTTCTGAGCAGCTAATTCGGCTTGGCTAGCTTCTTCAGCCTTAGCTAATTCCACTTGTCTGGCCTCTTCGGCCTTACGCGCTTCCTCAGCGGCTTCTTCAGCTTGCCTCTTTTCATCAGCTTTCTTCTTGATAATCTGTTTGAGAATTGGCGACTGCTCGGTGACTGGACCATCCTTTCGCAGAACCAGGCTTCGAATGATTGAGTCGTTGTAGCGAAATACCGTTTCGATCTCCTCTTTTACTGAAGGGTCGCATTCGATATTCATCAGAAAGTATCCAGCTTTGAATAGTTTCTGAATTGGATAAGCGAGTTTTCGCCGACCCCAGTCTTCACAACGGTGTACTGTACCGCCCGAATCTTCGACGATTCTACGGTAGCGGTCAATGATTTCATCTTGCTGTTCACTCTGGTCCGGATGTACCAGAGCGACAATTTCATAATGACGCATAGATAAGATCTCCTCTCGGATATTAGCCCTACTTTATCGGCGTTATCAGGGCAAGGAGTAAAGTGGTAAGCCGAAGAGTTTAATTTATCCGATTTAGCTCAAAATGACAACCCAAATTTTGCCTAGATGCACTAAACTCACGGAGTAATTCTTCAAACTTGACAAACGTAAAAGCAATCCAATTTCTTGGAATTCTTAGAACGGTTTTGCTTTACAGGTCGCAATATAGACTTCGGCTTCTCGCCCATCAGAATTGATTCGACAGTGTCGATTTGGAAGTGAGGAATTTCAGGCATTCGGAATCTGAAAAGAGTTATGCTGTGCTCAATACGGAATTTGTTGAATTTATTCCGAAATGAACACAAATGCAGTTTGGGGCACTACTCATATCACTTCAACATTCCGGTTCGATGGGTTTTAGCTATGCTGTCAGCAATGGATGGTGGCACGCCAGAAAGGTCAGCAAATTGCTGCCACAGCGAAACAGCTTCCTGCACTTGTCCGACGATTTCTTCCGCTCTGCCACGCTTCATCGATACAGTTTTTGCACAGGCTTTAAAGTCCTCAATCGTAAAATCATCGCGCTTACCATTAAGCAACATTTGGTGTTGACCCGTCCAGATACCATGAGGGTTGTAGCTGTAAGTCAAATCAAAAGCTGGAGACAGTGACCAGACACCTGCCCGATCCATTAGGAATGCAATGTTCTTAACGTGGTCATCCTGATTTCGCGCAACAACATTGAAAGCCATGCGTCGAAATTGCTCTTCAATTTCCGACATCGGCATATTTAGCTTGCGTATTGTAAGTAGCGCCTGCTCATAAGAATTCTCGCCCGCTCTGTTAAAGTCATAGTGTTCCATCGCGCAAAGGGATTGCATGTGAATCTTCTGCCCTGAATCTGTTCTGTCAAAGCGCTTGGTCATAAAGTGGCTACGACCGGTTTCTTCCAACAGCCGTGATTCTTCCATCTCAATGCCAGCTTTCCTTGCCATGAGATAGTAGGCATACTCAATAAGTCCGAAGCCCGCCGGATCCTCTAGCTCCTTGTCCCTGTTGTTCGAAACACCATCAAATTTCAAAATCCAGTATGTAAACCCATCCCCGGACTTGATCTGCCCAGATCGTACCTCATTCGTATTACGATTCCATGCGATAACCGCTTTGGCTCTAGCACCTCCAGCTGAAGTACCAACTCGTAAAATATCCTGTAAGGAGTCTGTTGTAAGTTCATGGTCAAAAGATCCATGCAGCATGTTGCGTTCAGAAAGGACTTTGCTAGCGAGTTTAACCAATGCCTCAACATCAACTGGTTCAGAACTTTCTGAAAATTGTCTGTACGATGGAGCAAACTCCAATGCCCCCATACCGCGAGTACCGGTGTAACAAAGACGCTCAATTGGATTGAATGTTTCCGGCGTACGTCCCTGCCTGGTAAGCCAGGCATTTATCAGTGTATTGCCAAAGGCATCCGGCAATGAATCAGCAAGCAAACCCGGCAGTTGGTGAAACGTTATTCGAGACAAGTCTGGGAATGAATAAATCTGCCTGGATAGAGGCATAGTCAGAGGAGCGACTTCAATGCCGCTGGAAATGAAGTCGGCGTGAAATTCAAATTTGGCTAAATAGGAGCGTGAATCCCAGCTTGCCGCGCCGATTGTACTGCCCCAAAGCTTGACTTCGGCGACCGTCACTCTTCATCACCCCACGACCATTTTGATTTCGTGCTGGGTTTGTCAGGCTTTGATGAAGCTCTTTGGCGTCGCTTGCCATGCAATTTTAACTGCTGAATTGGACTGACTCCCGGTTCTGGGATCATTATCTCGAGGTTGCCCGCCATTCGCAGTGCCCGCAAGATTCTAATGAGGCTTGAGGCTTGAACCGATTCGCCGTGTTCAGCTCGGATCATCGTGCGAAGTGAAATACCTGCTTGTTGTGCGAGTAAAGCCTGTGTTTTATTCTGATTCAGTCGATGCTGTGTCAAGCGACGACCAATCTCTTCCAGCACTGCTTGATCAGAAAGATCGTTGTCTATCTTCATAATATGTCTTTTATGTCATTTAATCTCAACAATAATATTTATTATGTCATTATTTGCATATTGTATATCACACAACAGTTCCGTTTGTTTTGATTTATTTATAATATGCACAATATGGCTTATAAACATATTTAATTAAGTTTATATGCCATTTAAGGCATTTATGTACTCTATCAAACCATTACGTGTACACTTTTACGGGTGTTTGATGAGGCTGAAAGTTATGACCTCAATGACAATCGTGATAGCGTCGGTAACTTTTGCCATGCAACTGAATCAGCCCTAACAGGTTCGCTCGCTGGTGTCTTCTCTGGCAGCTTGACCTGACGCCTGAACGGGGTTTTCATTCCCATAAAAGAGTGATTGCCATGTAGGAGGGATTTATGCAGGTGAATTTCGGCGCAATATCGTAAAAGAGCGAATTTTTTACACTGTAGTTGCTGAAAGTGCTTGAATCGCCAACAAATTCACTGGATACCTGGATAATTGGTTTTTGGAATCAAAAGTCTGCTACACAGAGCATCGGAACAAGGTTCCAACAAAAGAGCCTCACTGGGGACTTACTGAC
>CAZYSR010000360.1:0-5361 GCA_964649525.1 uncultured Gammaproteobacteria bacterium | reverse complement strand
GTGTTTCAACAGTGTTCGAACGACAAGGTACAAAAGTCCAGGTCTATCCCTAGCGGAAATTTCCATCATTGTATAGTCGCTACCGGATGAGTGGGAAAATACCACTCGCGTCGGAAACTGCATGTGTTGTGCAACCCGATGGGGTGCAACAGATCTTGGACTGTGTTCAATTTTTCTATTAATAACGGAATGGTAAACTTCGTCTTCACTGCTCCTTAGAAACCGCTCAGACTGACTAGCGTACGAATCAGGGGTTAGTACGACAAATGTATATGCGGTCAGTCCGTTCGGCAGTGGATGAATTCTGGCTTCAACAACGTTCAGGTGCTGCCTGTCCAGTGCGCCTGCAACAATAGTGAAGAGTTCATCAGAACTGGTGGCAAACACGAGCACCTGAACAACTTCAATCGATGGGTGAGTACGAAAAGCAACCAGTGGAAAATCAATCGCGCTGGCATTCGACAGTTGTTCAACATGCCATACAATGGTATTGGCATCGTAACTCAAAAAATAATCATCATCCAGCAATTCCCAAATTTTTTGGGCTGAAGTCTTTAACCGAGGTTGTTTGTTCAACTGTGCAAGGGAGTCAAGCTGAACTTCCTGAATTCGCGGCATAACTTCATCGTGAGGTAGCGTATTGGTCAATAACGCTCTGGACGTTGCAAGAAAAAGGTGTTCCAGCATTTTGCCTTTCCAGTCATTCCATACGTTGGGACCGGTACCACGCATGTCAGCAATCGTCAATAGATACAAATTGTCAAGATGCTCCTGATTGCCTACTTTGGTTGCAAATCTTGAAATAACCTCCGGGTCATTGAGGTCTTCTCTTTGGCTGGTAAAACTCATGGCAAGATGATGTCGCACAAGCCAAGCAACAAAATGGGCATCGTACTCACTCATTTTTGCGTCCTTGCAAAATTTATAGCTTTGAACTTCACCAAGTTGTGAGTGATCACCTCCCTGGCCTTTGGCGATGTCATGAAATAGTCCTGCAAGGAAAAGACGTTCTGGTTTGACGAGTCGCTTCATGGCTTCTGATGCGGCGGGTAGTTCTTGGGCTGCTTCTGGCCGGGTTAATTGGTGTAAGTGCCAAATGACGTTAAGAAGATGAGCGTCCACGGTATAGACATGAAACAGGTCATATTGCAATTGTCCTGTAATCTGCTTGAATTGCGGGATCAGTCTTCCCAGCAGATTTGTGTCATCCATTAGCTTAAGTGTTTCTATTAAACGTTGCTCTTTACTGAAAATACTGATCAACGATGCTTGGACATCCTGTCTAAGCCTCAACTGCCGATTAACGAGTCGCCTTTTTGAACGCATCAGCCTTAGCGTGCTGGATCGAACGCCTCGGATTTTTTCATTGTTTTGAAACAGCGTGCAAGCTTCAACCAGAATCTGTGGATTTTGATCAATCTGGGGTGGGTCGGCAAAGTCGAGATATCCGTCGACTAATCTGAACCTTTCGTTAATCGCTTTGATCTTGAGGCGCTTTGGTGCGAAGATTGTTTCGAATAGGTGTTGCTGAAGCATGGACGTAATATGTCGCAACTCTTTTACAGTTCGGAAATACGGTTTCATTAGCTTTTCGACGGCTTTGTTTGAATCATCATCAGAACAGCCGAATAATTTCGCTAACTTAACTTGATGGGCAAAAAGTAGTCGGTCTTCACGCCGGCCAGCGACGATGTGTAAAGCGTTTCGCATTTTCCAGAGATAGTTTCTGCCGCGAATTAGAGATTGATACTCCTCCTCAAGAAGAAATCCATGCTCAACTAAGCCGTGTAAGTCGCGTTCACCGAAATATCGCATTGCAATCCACATGATGGTGTGGATATCTCGAAGTCCACCAGGTCCTTCCTTAACATTGGGTTCAAGATTGAAGGCTGTATCGGCGAATTTGTGATGTCTTGTTTCTTGTTCATCTACCTTGGCTTGATAGAACTTTTTAACTGGCCATACCTTGCTCTTTTCCAATGTTGGTTTCAGTTGGGAAAATAGTTCTTTCGACCCTGCGCAGTAACGGGCTTCAAGCAAATTAGTCATGACGGTGATGTCGTTTCGAGACTGCTTGACACAATCATCCAATGTCCTAATGCTGTGTCCGATTTCGTATCCAATATCCCAAAGAAAGCGAACAAATTGCTGAATCATCGGCGCATATTTATCTTGAACGCCACTGTAGATTAGAATCAAGATGTCGATATCAGAGTAAGGATTCAGTTCTTCTCTTCCATAACCGCCAACCGCTACCAACGCCATGTCTTGGTCGCACGCAGGCTGTTGCATCATATCGTTCCATGCATCTTCCAAAATAGAATCGACTGAATTGACGCGAAACTGAACAAGACGCGCGGGCCTGACGTTCCTGTCATGCATTTGATTGAGTTTACTTGCGCTATCGTTGATGCGCTGACGAAAATTCTGGATATTTGCGTCGATATGTAAAGCAGCAGTGGACACGTGCTTTCTCATGCAGGCCGGTTTGGTTGTTCCCTAAAAATTTTGAAGTAGAGGGGTCAGGCTGTTTGGGAATTTTCAGAATATGTGAGAATTTCATAGCCGGTCTCGGTTACAAGAACAGTATGTTCCCACTGTGCAGACAGGCTTCCATCACTAGTTACAACGGTCCATCTGTCTGCTTGCAGTCGTGTTTCTTTTTTTCCGGCGTTTATCATGGGTTCCACTGTAAAGGTCATACCTGGCGACAATTGCATTCCGGTATCGGGCTTCCCATAGTGCAGGATATGTGGTTCTTCGTGGAAACGACGTCCAATTCCATGCCCACAATACTCACGAACAACGGAATACCCATGAGATTCAGCGTGTTTCTGTACTGCAGATCCAAGATCTCCCAAACGAGTTCCAGGCTTTATGGTTTCAATTCCGCACATCATTGCCTCATAACAGATTCGGCTTAATCTAGAAGCTTTGATGGAGGGCTTTCCTACAAAGTACATTCTGCTCGTATCACCATGAAAATCATCTTTAATAACAGTAACATCGATATTGATTATGTCACCTTTCTTTAACACTCTCGGGCCTGGGATGCCGTGACAGACCACGTTATTAATTGAAGTGCAAATGGACTTTGGAAATCCTCTGTAGTTTAGCGGAGCAGGAATCGCATTGAGTTCATTGACGATGAAATCGTGACAGATTGAATTGAGATCGTCCGTTGTAATACCGACTTTGACATGTTCTCCGATCATATCAAGCACAGAAGCGGCCAAGCGACCAGCAGTGCGCATCTTTTCAATTTCGTCAGCAGATTTGATACTTAATTTGGACATTGGTGTTCACAGCAGACTATATTTTCAATCTCCGAGTTACGGAGCAAGGTACTATGGACAAGGAACAGGCTGACCATATTTTAATCGGTGTGACTGACCTAATTCGATTCGTGTCAGAAACAATGCTGTAGTCAGCCTGAAATACCAGATAGAAGACAGCCTTCTTTAAATCAATTGACAAGCATCATTGATGACTACACGCATCAATGAAGAGATGGAACTTAAATTTACTACCTAACAGAGTCAATTTGATACCTGTAACAATTCTGCGGTACGTAGCGCTGAAACTAGTTTTTCATTAAGAGTATGCAAAATAAGGCATTCAAAACAATACGATCTTACAGTTACTACAAAACTTCCCTCAGATTGAATTCGTCCTTCAGAATCGCGGCTTGTGGCTGTGCCACTGAAAGAGCCGCTCGGTTTCCCGGACAGGTTGTTGTCTGGACCGTTTCAGGCCGAGTCTCATCGCGCTTCTAAAAGACTGATACGCTGTCCCCTGATTACGATGGAATTTTATTCACACAAATGGAAAACGTTTACCGTTGACAATATTCTATTTGTGGAATATATTCTCTTTAAGGAATGAATGATGGCTTGGGATGCGGAGTATACAGATGAGTTTGGCAAGTGGTGGGATACCCTCACTGAGAATCAACAAGATAGCATCACCGCCACGGTGGAGTTATTAATGGAATATGGCCCTCAACTGAAATTTCCGCATTCCTCAAGCATTGAGGGTTCCAAGTATAGCCATATGCGTGAACTACGGGTTCAATCGGGCGGAAATCCCATCAGAATATTTTACGCCTTTGACCCTCGTAGAATAGCGATATTGCTGACTGGTAGTAACAAAACGGGAAAAGACCGCTTTTATGAGGAGCATATCCCCGTTGCCGACAAGCTGTATACCCAGCACATTGAAGATCTGAAGAAAGAGGGGTTAATCAAATGACTGGCAGAAGCAAATTTTCTAGACTGACAGAAAACCTGTCGCCGGAACGGCGTGCCAAAATCGAAATGCGCAAGATTGACCTGCGTGAAGAAATGGCCCTGCACGAATTGCGCAAAGTTCTCGGAACATCACAGGCAGACTTGGCGGCACGACTCGACGTAAACCAACCTGCCATCACCAAGATGGAGCGCCGCACAGATATTCGCATTAGTAGCTTGAAGAGAATGATTGAGGCAATGGGCGGTTCGCTGGAAATCAAGGCCCGTTTTCCTCAAGGTGATGTCACAATCACAAACTATAGGAATACCTGAATGATTGCGTTTCAGGGCAATCGTATTGGATACAACAGAATTTAGGAGAATTGAAACTGATGATTCCACCGCAGGCATGAAACCGGACCGGGAAATCGCGGCTTGTGGGAGTGTCTTTTAAAAGAACTTCTTCGCTTCCCGAACCCGGTTCAGGTCGATCTTGCGGCAAGCACCAAAATTTTCAATAGGGCGGTTCCGGTCCACTGGATCGGGTTGAGCGATTCGCCAAACTGGAACACCGAGACGACAACCGCGATCACGATGGTGCCGCTGACGATGAACGGAATGGCCCTGCTGGCCTCGATTCTCGCTTCCCCGGCGAATCCCCTCTTTTGCATTCGACTCTTACGATTTAACGAAGTTACATAGTAAAATAAAACGCTTCATATTCTCACATGGATTTTCATTGCCTGTCAGGGTGCCCAATGGGTAGGCAGAGCAGTGCCATGGTTGTTAAACCCAAATCAAAGGAGAAAATTCGTGACTGACGTAACCATGCGCCAGCTGCTTGAAGTTGGCGTGCACTTTGGACATCAAACCCGCTTCTGGTGTCCCAAGATGAGCCCATACATCTATGGGCATCGAAACAAAATTCACATCATCAATCTTGAAAAGACATTGTCTATGTTCAATGATGCGATGAATTATCTCAGTGCTGTAGCCAGCAAGCGTGGTTCTGTAATGTTTGTTGGGACTAAATCTCAGGCTGGGGCAATTATTCAGGCAGAAGCGCAACGTGCTGGTTCGCCGTATGTTTATCATCGATGGCTGGGTGGCATGCTTACGAACTATACAACAG
>CAZYSR010000359.1:0-6843 GCA_964649525.1 uncultured Gammaproteobacteria bacterium | reverse complement strand
GCCAATGACATCTGCCGATGTTGTGTCTTCTCTCAAGCGCTGGGGTGAACATGGATCACGCGGCAAATTGCTGTTTGCAAATGTGTCCAATGTTTCAGCAGTTGATGCACATTCGGTCGCGATAACGTTCACCAGTACATTCGGTCCTTGGAAAAATCTCATGGCATTTATCAACGGTGGACCGGCAATTTATCCGGAAAGAGTCGTGTCCGGAGCAGGGAGCACGCCAATCGATGTCGAGAACTATATCGGCACCGGACCCTACAAATTTGGAGAATGGGCACCCAACCGTCATGTTGAGTTGGTGAAATATGACGGTTATGTGAGTGCTCCCGGAGAAGCCAGTGGCTACGCTGGTGAACGTGTAGCACACTTTGATCGACTACGATTCGTTCCGGTTCCAGATCCAGGTACAAGGATCAGTGGTGTTAAAGCTGGTGACTATGACTACGCCGAGAGTATGCCGAGTGACCTGATCGATGAACTCGACGCTGACTCGGCTACTAAAGTCGTGTTGAACGGTGGTCCAATTTTCGGACTTGTATTTATGAATTCGAAAGCCGGTCCGTTGTCGGAGAACTTTAAGCTTCGTCAGGCAATACAGACAGCGCTAAACAAAGAAGATGCACTTCGTGTTGCGATAGGTCCGGAGAAGTTGTGGCGTTTAAACGGTTCTTTCTTGCCCAAGGGTAATGCCTGGTTTACAGAGTCTGGAACTGATTTCTTTAGCCAAGGCGATGCTGATAAAGCAACAATGCTCGCAGAGGAAGCTGGCTACGATGGTACTCCAATCAAGTTTCTGGTTTCAACCAACTACGCATTTCACTATGACAAGGCAGTTGTTTATACTCGACAGCTTCTTGAAGCAGGCATCAATGTACAGATGGTGGTCGTCGATTGGGCAACACTGATCAAAAAACGCTCTCAGCCAGAAGAGTGGGACCTGTTTTTCACTCACCACGGTTTTGTACCAGATCCAATTCTGATATCGGTGATGAACGACAACTATCCAGGTTGGTGGGTAACGGATGAAAAAATGCAACTGAAGACTGCTTTTACCGCCACGAATGATCCCGCAGTCCGAAAAACTACTTGGGCAGAAATACAGGCTCTCATTTACGATCAGGTACCCACGATGAAAACTGGCGATATTTATACTTACAACATCGCTTCACCACAATTGACGGGTATTGAGGCCACTACACTGATCTGGCCACACTTTTGGGGTGTGAACAAATAAAACCTCTGTAAGAAATAGGCGTCCTGAAAAAACAGGACGCCATTTCGCTCTATATCAATCCGGTTGGTATCGGAGTTGATCGCCTGCCCAAGACTTCGGTATCATTCGTCAGAGTAACCGTGACCAAATCGTGATTCGTTATCTGATTCGCAGAATCGGGGTTTTTCTGCCAACTCTGCTGGCAGCCTCATTCCTTATTTTCATCTTCATTCGTCTGATTCCTGGTGATCCGGCTGCGGTCATGCTTGGGGACCTGGCTACTCCCGAGGCAATTGCTGCGCTGCGAGTTGAGATGGGGCTAGAAGAGTCGATCTTACATCAGTATGTACTCTGGCTTGCAGCAGTTTTGCAAGGAGATTTGGGGCAATCCATATTCTTTCAGATACCTGTGCTCACGCTAATTATTGATGGTCTGGAGACCAGCATATTGTTGGCGATCATGACTTTGATATGGATTGTCATTCTTGGTCTTCCGATTGGTATTCTGGCAGCTGCTCGAAGAGGAAGTTGGCTCGATCAGGGGTTATCGGGACTATCTATGTTTTTGGCTTCGGTTCCAACATTTTGGGTTGGACTTTATCTTATTTTGATTTTTGCGGCCACGCTAGGCTGGTTGCCGAGTTCCGGCTATCCATCGATTTTTGGTGAAGGAGGGCTGACGAATTTACGATATTTGATTTTGCCCTCAATTGCGCTCGCGGCACCAAATGCCGCACTGATCATTCGTTTGACTCGGGCGAGTATGTTGGATGTTTATCGCGAAGACTATGTCAGAACTGCGCGAGCCAAAGGGATTCATCCACTCAGAGTAGTAGTTCGCCACGTATTTCGAAATGCGCTACTTACAGTTGTATCTGCTTTTGGTTTTACCATTGCTGCTTTGATCTCAGAAGCGGTCGTAACCGAAATGGTTTTCTCTCTACCAGGTGTCGGTCGTATGGTCGTTCAATCGATTCTGCGTCGTGACTACCCTGTAATCCAAGGCACCATCCTTATGATTGTGTTACTGTATCTCACGATAAATTTGATCGTCGATATCGTAAACGCTTGGCTTGATCCGAGAATAAAGTTGCAATGATATCTATTACTTCAAGTTTTGGTTTAGAAGGCCGAAGGCTTACCCTTGTCGGTGTATTCATTATTCTTGTAATGGCTGTCTGTGCAATTTTTGCTCCTTGGCTCGCATCTTCGGACCCGTATGCAATCGATCCAGTTGCGCGCTTATCGCCACCCGGTATTGATCACTGGTTCGGTACCGATCATTTTGGCAGAGATACGCTGTCTCGGGTGATTTATGGTTCACGAATGGCAGCAGTAATTGGATTCGGCGTTGTTTTGCTCGCCCTGGGTGGAGGCATTACTTTCGGTGTCATATCTGCGGTATTTCCGAGACTCGGCTTACTACTAATGCGTATAGTCGATGTTATGATGGCATTTCCGGCGCTGCTTTTGGCACTTGCATTAATAGTCGTATTGGGACGTGGTGTGGAAAATTCAATTCTTGCGATCGGTGTCGTTTACATGACAACCACCGCTCGCATTGTCTACAGTGTGTCTTTACGTATCAGGTCTGAGACTTGGGTCGATGCAGCGCTAGCTATGGGTGCACGGACTCCTCGCATCGTCTTTCAGCACATATTGCCAAATCTAATGTCACCGCTCTTCGTACAGGCAAGTTTTGTATTTGCTTTTGCACAATTGCAAGCGGCTTCTCTCGATTTTCTTGGGCTTGGAGTGCCACCGGAAACCCCTACCTGGGGAAACATGATCAGCGAGTCGAGAATCTACATCACACGAGCACCGTGGCTACTTTTATTTCCCGGTCTGATGATTGCACTTGCCGCATTCTCGCTAAATCTTGTTGGTGATGCGGCTCGCGATCGACTTGATCCTCGTCTGCAGACCGCATTTGGAGGGCGAGGTCGATCATGAGTTCACTTTTGTCAATTCAAAACCTAAAGCTCATTGGTCATACAGTCAACGGGTCATGCACGATTGTAGACAACTTGTCGATCCAAATTTGTGAAGGCGAATCGTTAGCGCTTGTTGGAGAGTCCGGAAGTGGAAAAAGTCTGACTGCACTGGCGATTATGGGTCTGCTACCGGAAGCGGAAGTGGTAATTGATGGTGGGTCGATAGAGTTGTCAGGAAAAAACGTGCTCGTGATGTCTGATGCTGAACGTCGAGAAGTTACAGGTAACGATGTTGCCATGATCTTTCAGGAACCCATGACATCCCTAAATCCAGTGATGCGAATTGGGGACCAGATCATTGAAATGATTTTGGCGCACGAGAAAGCTGGGCGGCGCCTGGCAAAGGTTCGTGCAATTGAACTACTTGAGTGGGTACGAATGCCGGAACCTGAATTGCGGTTTCGCGCCTATCCACATCAACTTTCCGGAGGTCAACGGCAGCGAGTCATGATTGCTATCGCACTTGCATGTCGTCCTAAACTGCTGATTGCTGACGAACCAACGACAGCACTAGATGTAACTGTGCAAGCACAGATATTGGCCTTGATGCGCGATTTGCAGCAAGAGTTAAACATGGCCATGTTGTTTATTACACATGATCTTGGCGTCGTTGCAAATATTGCCAATCGTATAGCCGTTGTCTATTACGGACAGATTGCCGAAACAGGACCTGTGGGGGAGGTGTTTCGTGTCCCATCGCATCCCTACACCCGCGGACTTTTGGCCTGTATTCCAAGCGCGATAAATGATGGTGAGAAGTTGATCACGATTCCCGGACAATTACCGGCTTCAACAGATTCACTCAATGCTTGCCGATTTGCACCGCGTTGTACGCTATCAGACTCTAACTGTCGACGCGTGCCGCCTCCGACTGTTGCCGTTGCAAACGATCACACAGCTTATTGTCACAAAATTGGTATCAGTACATCGCAATGAATAGTGATAACTCAAGAATGACACCTTTGCTCGAAGTAGAAAATCTGCGGGTGACTTACGTGTTGCCGTCACAGAAAATCTTTGGATTGGCACGCAGGTTTGATGCAGTGGACAATGTCAGTTTCAGCATCGGTCAGGGAGAATCATTTGGTTTAGTTGGAGAAACTGGTTGTGGTAAGTCATCACTTAGTAGAGCAATTTGCGGCTTGGCTCCTGTATCGAGTGGCTCTGTGCGATTCAATGGATCAAATTTGAATTCAGCGAGCAGAACAGAACGACGAGTGATACGAAAGGACATACAAATGATCTTTCAGGACCCAGGTGGGTCTCTGAACCCAAGAATGCGTATAGCCAGGCTTATCGCTGAACCACTGACTATTCATGGGGTGGGAAATAGAAAAACGCGACGGGAGAAAGTGTTGCAAATTTTGGAGGCTGTGGGTTTATCAGCGGTCGATGCGAATAGATTACCACATGAATTGAGCGGTGGTCAGCGGCAGCGAATCGCGATTGCACGCGCTGTGGCGGTAGAGCCGGCTCTGATACTCGCTGATGAGCCCGTGTCAGCACTCGATGTATCTCTTCAGGCTCAAATTCTGAATTTAATTGCGAAGCTGCGCCGTGAGTTAGGATTGGCACTGCTTTTCGTTTCTCATGACCTTAACGTGGTACGGTACCTGTGCAGCATCGTTGCAGTTATGTATCTGGGACAAATCGTCGAATATGGTCCGACTCGTAAGGTGTTGGATGCTCCTGGTCACCCATACACCAAGGAATTAGTTGATTCCTCTCCCGTTCCTGATCCACAACAACCAATTCGACTAATAGCGTCATCGGGTGAACCACCGAATCCATCGGCACCGCCGACTGGCTGTCGCTACCATCCGCGATGTCCCATAGCGACTGATATTTGTGTGACCCAAAAACCTGAATTTCGTGCGATTGAAAATATCCGGCAGGTCGCGTGTCATCACGCTGAATATTTCTACAAGAAGTAAGGAAAACAATAATGAGACTGTTTGTAGCGTCGCTGGCAACTGAAACCAATACATTTTCACCTGTTTTTACCGACCTGAAGGATTTTCAGAACAATTTTTATTTCCCACCAGGCGAACATCCGGATGTTCCTTCACTTTGCAGCGCACCTTTCATTGCGTTGCGCGAGTACAGTAGTCGTGTCGAGTCAAAGATTGAAGTGATTGAAGGAACCGCCGCTTGGACCGAGCCTGGAGGAATTGTTAGTCGTGATACTTATGTACATCTGCGCGATGAAATTCTTGATCAGCTACGAGATGCGATGCCCGTAGATGGTGTCATACTTGGATTACATGGTGCTATGGTGGCACAAGGATTTGATGATTGTGAAGGAGACCTATTAGCGAGGGTTTGTCATATTGTTGGAAAAAAGGCCATTATTGGTGCCACATTTGATCCACACAGTCATTTCACACAGCAGTGTGCGCAAGCATCTGATGTAGCGATTGCATTTAAGGAGTTTCCGCATACGGACATGCTGGAACGCGCCCGCGAACTTGTAGAAATTGTTGTACATGCAGTTGATCAAGATGTAGACCCGAAGCTTTCCATGTTCGACTGCAAGATGATAGATGTATTTCCAACCACGGAAAGTTCGATAAGAGCGTTCGTGGATCGGATTTCAACATTAGAGCGAGAAATTCCTTATGTGTTGTCCATTTCTGTAGTCCATGGATTTCTCGCGGGTGACGTGCCTGAATTAGGTACAAAGATCATTGTAGTAACCGACAACGAACCAGTAAAGGGTCGAAAACTTGCACGCAAACTAGGTCTGGAGCTTTATGCTTTGCGTGGTAGGACTCGGATGGAACTGCTCACTCCGGCAGAAGCCTTAATCCAGCTTGATTCAAATTCTGGTAATGGTCCATTGCTCGTTGCGGATGTTTGGGACAATCCGGGTGGTGGAATGGCAGGTGACTCAACTGCCATTCTGCGTGAAATAGTCGACCGCGGAATTAATCAGGCAGCAATTGCAGCAATTTGGGATCCCATAGCTGTGCAGTTCTGCTTTGCATCCGGCATTGATGCCCGTATTCCGCTGCGATTCGGAGCAAAGTCAGGACCAGGACTAGGTGAACCGATGGATGCGACCGTGGTTGTCACAGGTCTGAGTAAAAACGGATTCATGTGCATCGGTGATTCAATCGCACGCTTGGGGCGCTGTGCTGCAATTCAGTTGGCTGGTGAGATCGATGTTGTATTGTGCGAAAACCGGGTACAGGCCTATACTCCAGACATATTTACTTGCGTTGGAATCAATCCAGCCAGTAAACGCCTGTTAGTTGTTAAATCGACCAATCATTTCAGAGCAGGATTTTCTGACGTAAGCGATCATATTCTGTATGTTGATAGCGGCGTTCCGTACCCGCATGATCCGCGTACAACTCAGTACAAGAAACTAGAACGGGACATCTGGCCAATCGTAGAAAATCCAGTTCACGATAATTAATAGCGGTTAATATCTATGGGTGTTGGGAGACTTTAGTGTCAGAAAAATACAAAATTGATACGCCAGATCAGATTTATTCACCTGGCTTGGTAATATTCGAAGAAGTATTGCGAGAAAACCTCGCACAGATGAAGAAGATTGCTGGTGACCCAAAAAGGCTTCGGCCTCACTGCAAAACTCACAAGATGATCGACATCATTCGACTGGAG
>CAZYSR010000358.1:0-3160 GCA_964649525.1 uncultured Gammaproteobacteria bacterium | reverse complement strand
CAAGCAAAACCGCACAGCCCGCAATCCCAAGGCCGGATTGATGGCGACATTGCCCTGTTTTCTACCGCCGTCTACCTGCTTGTCCGCACCAAGATCGAGTGTGCGAATTGTTACCCATTCCAGGGATTTGACAACTTCCTTATATGCTTCGAACTGTTCTTCTTCCGTCGGCAGCTGTACTCGATTCATAAACAGGTATTCGGTTCGGTACAAGCCGACTCCCACTGCTCCGCTATTTAAAGCGTGATCTATATCTTCAGGAAGTTCAACATTGGCAAGCAAAGTGACTTTTTCGCCGTCCCTGGTAACAGCGTCCAAGTCTTTTAGCGCGAGTAATTCACTCTGATGACGCTCGTACTCTTCACGCCGGGCGTACAGGTTTTTAAGTGTTTCCTCGTCAGGTTCAACAATCACTTCTCCCGTACGGGCATCTACAGCAACATTTGCCCCGTGTGCAATGTGCCGAACCGCTCCGTGCAATCCGACTACAGCTGGAATTTTGAGACTTCCCGCAAGGATTGCAACATGTGAAATCGGGCTGCCGAGATTGGTGACAAAGGCGTTCATATTCATTCCCATGAAATGAACGGTATCTGCCGGAGTCAGATCGTGTGCCACGAGAATGCATCCGTCCATACTGTCACTCAGTTCGTTCTGTTCACCGTCATCGGAAAACACCAGATGTTGGAGAATTTGCTGGATCACCTGGTCGACATCATCTTTCTTGCTGCGCAGGTATTCGTCTTCCATGTTTTCGAATATCTCAGCCAGTTGATTGCGGTGCATGATCAGTGCGGATTCGGCGCTGAATCGATGTTCCTGGATTATTTCCACAGTCGCATCCCGCAGAGTGGGATCGTCCACCATCATGATGTGGGCATCAAGGAATGCAGCGATTTCTTTCGGTGCGTTGTCCGGTACATCGCCCCTGGTTTTCGCGAGCCGTTCCGAGGTGGTCTTCAGTGCGAATTCGAACCGCACTATTTCCTGATCAACCTGATCCTCTTCCACACGTCGCATCGCCGCAGCGGTGACCGATTGCTGGATTACATACGCGGGCCCTATTGCAATTCCTGAACCAACCCCAGTTCCCTGTAAACTAAACACTTATTCTTCCTCACCGAAGCGTTCGTTGAAAATACTCTCAATTGCGGCAAAAGCATCTTTTTCATCCTCGCCATCGACACGCACCTCAAGACTAACCCCTTGCGTTGCTGCCAACATCATGACACCCATGATGCTCTTGGCATTAACCTCCCGATCATCATTACCAAGAAAAATGTCGCTTTCGAAAATTGATGCAGTTTTCACAACTTTAGCGGCTGCCCTGGCATGGAGGCCAAGCTTGTTTAATACAGTCAAACGACCCGTTACCAACTTCAAGAAATCTCGTTGTGTCGCTTCTGAACAACAAAGCCCCGAGAAGAGAATCGCTGTTCGAGCTTTTCAACAACATATACCGATCGATGTCTACCCCCAGTACAGCCGATCGCCACGATCAGATATCGACGACCGTTTGCGTAAAAGAGTGAAAGCCAGTTGCAAATAAATTTTTCAATTTGCTCTATCATCTTCTCCACCTCTGGTTTGGTGGAGAAGTAATCTTGAATCGGTTCCTGCAGGCCGTTGTATTGCTTCAGGTCTCCCACCCAATACGGATTGGGCAGGCAACGCACATCAAAAACGTAGTCGGCATCAAGCGGAGCGCCATACTTGTATGCGAACGACTTCAACAGCAACACCTCACGACCAGTGTGAAATTCAGCTGCATCTTCCTGAACCAGAAAACGCAGTTCGTGGGGTGTCAGGTTTGTTGTGTCCAGATGTCTATTGGCGCGTTCCGACAAAGATGTGAGTAGCTGCCGCTCCAACTTAATCCCATCCACCAAAGACACCGAATCACTCATCAGTGGATGCATGCGCCGTGTCTCACTATAGCGCTTGACCAAAACTGCCTCTTCGGAATCGAGAAACATAAACTCAACATGTATACCAAGATGCTCAATTGCACTTAGCGCATCATTTAACCCACTTAAAAACCATCGATTGCGCGAATCAATGCTCACAGCTGCCAACCGAATGGGGTTTTTCTCCGAAGCCAAAACGTTTTTTGCGAAATCAACCAGTTGCGGTATTGGCAGATTGTCAACACAATAGAAACCGAAGTCCTCCAATGCGCTCAAGGCTACGGATTTTCCAGAACCTGATAGGCCACTGATAATCCTCAGGTGTCGGGTGTTGTTTTCACTGTGTTTAATGTGTGATACCTGCCAATTGCCTGGGTTAGGTTAGGTGCGTTTACATGCGCTAGTGAATCTCACCGGAATTGTTGGGTGATCAGCGCTGCTTTTGTTCATCGAACTTTACCAATTCCTCGAAAAGCTCGGATTCGTTCTCAGCATCCATTAGTCGTTGATGAAGGTTGTGTTCGGAAAATCCCTCTGCAAGTCGCGCCAGAATTCGAATGTGAAGGTCCGAGCATTCTGCTGGCACCAGCAATCCACAAGCAAGGGAAACGGGCATTTCATCATGTGCGTCTACGTTCAGTGGAGTCGTCATTTGGATAACAGCACCAAGTGGAGAAGTCAGTCCATGTAAGCGGCTGTGTGGCACCATCACACCATTGCCCAGACAGGTACTACCTAGGTTTTCACGCTCCAGCAGCGAACGAAACACGGTATCTTTGTTCATCACATACTCGCTGGAATCTGTAAAAAGTTTTGCAAAGAGTTCAAGTAGACGTCGCTTGCTTTTGACCTCGACGTTTAACCGGATACGGTCGCAAGAAAATACATCAGCCAGCCGGACGTCCGATTCCGGACGCCCGGCTTGTGAAGACTGGTCTACATTTTCGTTCATCCTCGATACCTGACAATCGGAACACCATGTCCATTTTTCCCATGATTGGTCAATCGTTCTTTATGCTTGAGGACCTGCCTGTCCAACTTACTTGACATAGCATCAATCGCACGAAATATATCAGTGGAATTTGAGTGTGCATGAATCGACATTTTTTTGCCGTGTAACGTTGCCTCCAGACGATAAGAACCGCCTTCCTTACGTAGAATTACATCAACACTCGTAGGCTGGCGGAAGTGGTTTTCGACCTTCTTCAGACGCTTATTCACATAATTGCGAATTGAGTCCCTCACAGTCATAT
>CAZYSR010000357.1:0-9052 GCA_964649525.1 uncultured Gammaproteobacteria bacterium | reverse complement strand
GTGAACCGCTGTTCATTTTGAGTGAATGATCGAAAAAGTTGTTATCGCCAATCGCGGCGAAATCGCCCTTCGTATCCTGCGCGCCTGCCGCGATCTTGGAATTGCCACCGTTGCCCTGCATTCGGAAATCGACAGTGATGCCAAGTATGTAAAACTTGCTGATGAATCAGTTTGCATAGGGCCGGCTTCTGCAACTCAGAGCTACCTCAATATTCCGGCAGTCATTGCCGCGGCAGAAGTGACGAATGCCAGCGCAATTCATCCCGGGTATGGGTTCTTGGCCGAAAATGCAGACTTTGCGGAGCGCGTTCAACAAAGCGGGTTTATTTTTATCGGCCCTTCACCCGCTTCGATCGGTCTCATGGGAGACAAGATTGCTGCGATCAAAACCATGGAAAAATCAGGATTGCAGTGTGTGCCCGGTTCGGGTGGTGCACTAGGCAGCGATCTTGATGAGATTAAAGCGCAAGCCAAAGCGATCGGATACCCAATTCTGATCAAGGCTGCTGCTGGAGGGGGAGGCAAGGGATTGCGGTTGGTTGAAGATGAATCACAGATCGAAACCGCGCTTGCGATTTCACAAGGTGAATCGAGTCACGGATTCGGGGACTCAACACTATATATGGAAAAGTTCTTGCATAATCCCCGGCATATTGAGATTCA
This sequence comes from uncultured Gammaproteobacteria bacterium, assembly GCA_964649525.1. GTDB lineage: Bacteria > Pseudomonadota > Gammaproteobacteria > Arenicellales > JAJDZL01 > JAJDZL01. The sequence continues at coordinate 8,389 of CAZYSR010000357.1, read as the reverse complement.
GGTATTGGCAGACAGTTATAGAGATGCCATTTATCTCGGTGACCGGGACTGCTCCATTCAGAGACGCCGTCAAAAGCTCATCGAAGAAGCTCCAGCTTTTGGCATTCCCGACGAACAGCGCCGTCAGTTGGGAGAAAGCTGTGTTGCAGCGTGCAAAGAAATTGGCTATCTTGGTGCGGGAACTTTTGAGTTTCTGTACGATGGTGAGCAGTTTTTCTTTATTGAGATGAACACCCGCGTACAGGTTGAGCATACAGTGACCGAATTTGTCACAGGCATTGATATTGTCAAGGAGCAGATTCGAATTGCCGCCTCAGAGCCGCTTCGAATGACTCAGGACGAAGTCAAGATTACTGGCCACTCTATTGAATGTCGGATCAACGCCGAGCACCCCGTGTCGCTGATGCCTTCCCCGGGTGTCATTACCCGTTACCATCCACCAGGTGGACCTGGTGTGCGAATTGACTCTCATATTTACACCAATTTCGAGATCACCACGCATTACGATTCATTGATCGCAAAGATTATTACTTATGGAAGCGATCGAAATGAAGCACTCGCTAGGATGCGAGGTGCTTTGGAAGAACTGGTGATTGAAGGGGTTGAGACAACAACGGCACTGCATCAGAAAGTCCTTGGAAAAAATAAATTTCGGCGCGGTATCGTTGATATCAACTACCTGGAGCGTTCCCTGAACAATTGACAGCGACTTCGGGCAATCCCGGTTGGGTGAAAATCTATATCGATTGTCTCAGTGAGCAAGCCGATTTTATCAGCGCAGTCCTGGAGAATTCAGGTGCAATTTCCGTATCTATCCTGGTTTCAGATTCTGAACGTACAGGTGTTGAAGCTTTGTACAGCCCGGACTTTGAGGGGTTGCCGTCGGTTCTGGCGGAAATAGAAAAGTTCAGATCGAAGGACCAAAACTTTCAAGTCACTCAATCACAGGTCGCTGATCGGGATTGGGTTGGTGAATCGCAGCAGAATCTGGAACCTGTTGAGGTTGGTCAAAACTTAAGGATTATCGCTCCCTGGCATGATGACTTGGAAGATGATCGGGTGAGCGTTATCATCAACCCCGGAATTTCATTTGGTACCGGTCATCATGAAACGACCTGGTTGTGTGCAAAGCTACTTTCGGGATTGAAACTTAAGGGATGCAGCGTGATTGACTATGGTTGTGGCAGTGGGGTCCTGGCGATAGCTGCATTAAAACTTGGTGCTACATTTGCTTGGGGCATTGATATAGATTCGGATGCACTGACAGACAGTCGGGATAATGCGGTGCTAAACGGTGTCGAAAGCGCCTATCGGTGCAGTCTGCCGGAAGAAATTCCGAAAACCTTTCAGGCGGATATCGTTGTTGCGAACATATTTGCTGATGCACTGATTGGGTTGAGCGATGAACTGACCCAGTTAACCCGACTAGGAGGTTGGTTAATTTTGTCTGGTATTCTACAATCGCAAATAGCACAAGTATGCGAAGCATACGCGTGTGCGTTTAGTTTTTCCGTTGAGCGCTTCGGTGAGTGGGGTGCGCTTGCAGGACAGCGAAACGAGAACTTTGACTAATATTTGCACTGAATATTATTTCTCAAGAATTTCGAAATGAATGGTGCCGCCTCTGTCAAACATTCTTTCGAATAGTCACGCTCACCTTTACCGACCATTAAAAAGTCATATCCTTAATTGAATATTAGAATGACGCAAATCGATTTAAAGCACTAAATCAACTAGTTGTATGTCAGTGCCTTGTTGATACCAACGTGTCAGCGACCGACTGCAAATCCATACCTGAAATATCAATTTTGGCATTTTAGGTAGTACCTCGCTAGGACTTGAGGAACTAATTGGTAGGTGAAAGGCATTCTTGCGATGGCATCTTCCAAGTGATTGAATATACCAATCTGAAATTGATTGCTTCGAACTCATTGGAATATTACTCAAGATTTGTTTGCAATAGTCATAATTGGCGTGGCAAAGCTTAGCTGAGTTCTAGAACAGTTTCATTAATATTAGCGTGTTGGGATAGTTCGATCAAGAATATCTCTTAATGTACCCTCCAATTGATTTCTATCGTTGGATTCCGTGAACTCTGGCGGATAAAAGAGTGGACTTCCAGGCGACCACAACTCTACATTTTCGGAATGTTCAGCAAAAAATACAGGATCTGTAGTCACGCGAAGCGGTTCACTCGTAACGGGTGATACAAACTCGTACTCACGATGTCCCAAAGATCGAATTTGAACATTTTCCGGCATAACATCTTGCATACAGATAAGTCGGTCTAAATCATCCATAGTAACTGTTGCCGCACACCTTTCCGGGACAGCAAATTCGGTGCTAGCCATTCGATCAATATCGAAACTTGAACTATGATTTTGCTTCTCTTCACGCTCAATAGATTCGACAATGTTGTACCCTTCACCTTTATTACAGCTCTCACCTGCCAATATGGCATTCGATATCGAACCAGATAGACGAGCCAGAATTGGCTGCAAGTGTCCAACTACAGATTCGAATAGATTAATACGATTATTCAATGCGCGATAAATATCTGTTTCCACGGTGTTCTCGTAGTGCAAGTTAACAATTCGGATCGTGTCGTATTCCTGGCCAAGTCGATCAATTCGTCCAATTCGCTGTTCAACGCGCATTGGGTTCCAAGGCATGTCGTAATTCACAATAGCACCACAGAATTGAAAATTGAGACCTTCTGCAGCGGCATCGGAACATAGCAGAATTTCTGCATCCTTATCACGGAATCTTCTCACAACCTCGTTTTTTGTTTTCATCTGCCAAGTACCGTCGGTAGTGGGAACTTCTCCACCACGGCCTGAGAAACAGATTACCTTTAGCTCAGATTGTTTCAGAATTAATTTACGCAAAAAGTCAATCGTATCTGTATATTGTGTAAAAATAATAACTTGATCATAGCCATCCTGAAGCAGTTCAAATATCACAGACATTAACACATCATATTTTGTATCTGGCGGCAACCGATCAATCGAAGCGATGAATCCATCGATTGCATCTCTTTGTTCGACTATAGAAGCATCTCTCTCAAATTTTTCAACTTCATCTGTATCTATAATCTCGTCAACCGTTTCGTCGTCAGGTATATCTTCACTAATTTCACGATTCGAAACCAAATCCACATTTTCAATTAATTCTCGGCGACGAAGTAATGTTTCACGCAACGCATCGAAACTACTTGCTAATCGGCGTCGATATACTGTTAGAACAAAACCCACAGCGGCTCGGTCGGTTTCCTGTGCTTGACTGTATGTGAATGCGATGTATTTTTCTACAGCGTTGTAAATATTACGCTCCTCCGGGGACATTTCCACGAAACGATCCTGAACATAACGCTGAGCGATCGGGGTCGTGATTTTTCCTTCATTGAAATAGTGCCTAAGCAATTTGCGCGTGTTACGAGAAATCAGCTTGCTTATCGGAGAATGCCTTCGGACAATTAGGACTAGTACTTGGCGATCCGCATAACTCAAATTTCTCCGAGGGATAGTTGCTGTAGCACGCAGTGCTTTAAGCACTTTCTTTGTTGTGAGATTGAATTTTGTATCGGAATTTAGTTCGTCCTTTAATTCAACTTGACCATATTTACTCTCAAATGATTGAAACAGATTGGCAATACGATCTGCCGCATCGTTCGATAATTCAGGTTGTTCGATGTCTTTGTAAAATTGGAGAAAAGCATCCGATGTCCAATTCTCTGGTAAGCCAAGTAAATTCAACAAATCCCAGACTTCGATGGGATGCACCTGCATTGGAGTTGCAGTCAACAAAACTAAACCCTGTGTGCGATGCTTTAGATTAAGCATCAATTTTAACAGGTTATTTGAACCCCTATCTTTAGTACCACCTGCTCCCTTTCGTCGTGCATGGTGTGCCTCATCAAGCACCAACAGATCCCACTTATCAGCCTGTTCCAGCAAAACTTCTGCGCGATCATTTCGTCGCATTAATTGGCTTGAAGTAATTACGCATGGCTCTGTATGCCAGGTTTGATTGTCCACATCTTTTTCATGTCGCCCTTGATATGCTGGTGACGGATACCAATTTAATTTCCTGCCATCATATATCGGCCAATTCAGGTTGAATTTTTCTCTGAGTTCAACTTGCCATTGTTTTAAGACAGCTTTCGGTGCCAAGATCAATATCCGTTTTGCTCGACCAGACAGCCACGCTTGCCTTATCAGCATGCCAGCTTGTATAGTCTTCCCAAGTCCAACTTCATCGGCAATTAATTGTCGAGGGGGCCATCTTCGGTAGAGACTCACGAATGCCCGAATTTGGTGCGGCCAAGGGGTTACTGCAGCAGTTGCCTCTCCAATACACTCACCTTCGGTTTTCCGTGAAGGAGCGAATTCAATGTATGACCAAACACGGCAGCGTAATTCGTCATTCGGCTTCTGTAGTCTTAGACGGGTGGGCGTACTATCATCGGGTGGCATGAATCTCATCAAATCTTGCTGCACCGCGTCTGGTACAGTTAGCACTCTGACGCGTTTTGGGTCTCCACTCCACAACTTCTCAAAATTTAAATTTTCACATTCGACGCGCTCAGGTTCCGAACCCCAACTTGTAAAAACGTTGATGGTTTCCCAGTTGTCACGCCACCCAGCACTAGTTTCATTCAGACTACCAGTCCACGCTAGCTTGTCACCGTTAGCATCTACAATGATGCCTGACTTTTCGTGAAATATTCCATCTGAAGGAATTGGCTTGCCTTGACCATCACAAGGTACAGCAACTTTTACTTCCAGGATCTCCTTACTGATCATCCACGCCATTAGTTCCAGCGCATCCCTTGAATATGAACTGGGCGGATCAAGCGGATAGTTTGTCAAGTGGGATTCGACTCGAGAGCGAAGCTTTTCGCCTTTCTCAATTGCATCAATTTCAACTTGGTCCAAGGTGCATCCTACGATGAGGAGCATGTGACCATCGTTTCTTACCAATCCTTCTATACCGCGTGCAGCAAGAGTAAGAGCACCGGCCTTAAAATAGCCAGTCAACCTGCAATATTTTCGAGCGGTTTGTAGTGCAGGAATGTAGAATTGCTCAAGAAGATCACCATCATCAGGAGTGTATTTGAACTTCCAAGAGTAGTCACGGAGCATTTTTGGTTTGGTCATTCTGCCATAATTTAAGCTGTACAGGTTCGTCGATCTGCTCGCTGTAAGCTAGCCGACTCAAACCATAAAGTACTTCGAAATCGTTCCCTGCAGCCGCTACTTCGTCCTTTAGTTCAATGCCAGTAAATGACTTGGTAGGTGGCAACACTTCTAAGACGGCTTTAAGTGTAACGAAAAAGCGCTCATCTTGATCCAATATCTCTGAAGCAATTAAATCTTTAGCAGAATTTAAAGACTTTAATCTAGCTACGTTAGCAACATGGTGAATCGCATCAATCATTCCACGAGATCCATTGCGTGGCCCAAGTGATCCTTTAGCAGCTCGAACATTGCTATCCCATAGAACTATCTCACTTCCTTTCTTCTCAGCCAACCGTCCTACAATTTCAGTATCAAGATTCGTACCTATCGCCCGGGCAAGTATTAAAGCCTCATCATAGGAAAACTTCGGAGCTTTGAAAGCTTCCCACGCCAATACGAAAAAAGCGCTAATCGGATCAAGGTCGACATCAAACTTTGAGTTCGTCAATCGTTCAAGTTTCCATCGCTTTACTTCGCGTCGGGCAGCGTTAAGAGCGTCTTCCGGTGTTACGACATAGGGGTCTTGGTCTAACTCAATTAGTGTAAGCTGAGTTAATTTTCGTCTCTGCTCGGGCATTCTTCGAGGAGTCCCACGTCTAAGAGGCCAATATCGAGAAAATTCTTCAAGCGCTGGTCCAAATGACGCTAAATACAGATCGACTCCCGTAATCCCAGCATTTTGAAATCCGTCAATGCGCTGTCGAACAGCAGCTTCAACTTTTGGTTCAACGTCTTCCCAGTAGACATTTCCATAAGTCCTAGCTATTCTAGGTCGCGGGCGACATACAAGAAACACAGTGCTGTTTGCTGCTGCTTTGTTTTTGATATGGAGGCTGCCTTGAGCTTCAGTATTGATAGGCCAAGACGCTGTAATCATAAAGCCCGCTTCCATTAATCCCATAGTCAATGCATCCCAAGCTCCAGTTGCCTTATGGGTAAACATCAATGTCAAAATACCATTGGGTTTCAAAATACGATAACATTCAGCAAAAATGGAAGCCATGCGGTTCTGATATTCCCGTCCGGCAAGTGCTTTTGCGCCTTTTTGTCCCTTAAATTGCGCCACATTTGCAACTGCTTCATCATCTTTATTTGTCAAAATCCGTCGAAACAATTCAGGAAATACATGGCCCGCGGTACGTTTCAACCAGACATAGAAGAAGTCTGACAACTCAGCGTACATTACGTTGTCGTAGTACGGCGGGTCCATTACAATCGCATCAATACTTTTGCTTTCGACGTGATCAAGGCTATCGCCAGATTTACAAGTTATCGACACAGGTGGCGGCAAAAAATTTGATGGTTCCAAATTCGAAAATAGATCTTCATCTGGGGTTGAATCGATTGGACGAATGAGTGAGGCAAGTTCGTCTATACACTTTGCCGTCTTTTCGATTGCCCAATCGAATCCCAAACCCGTTACCAGAGGTGCCATCTCCGCATAAGACCATACAAATGCAAAATCGTGTCTATCAAAGATAGAGCGGACTCTAAGTGTTGTACTATCCCATCGACAATGTCGATTGATGTAATTTAATATCGAATCAATTGAAATGGCCAAATATCCATACGCAGCTTTTCGAAGTTCGCTCAATTCACCCTTTGATTCATCCTCTTCAAGCAATTCTCTGAATACTTCAACACTAGTGCCATGGCACAGGAGTTGGCGATTTGAAAACATGTTTCGCCAATAGTTTATTCCGTAAAGAAGTGGGTGTGCAGTGCTGTTTCCATTAGGAATTCTTTCACTTGGAACTATATCAAGAGCCTGCCATTCAGGGAGCTTATCAGCCAGTATGTTGGTGATATCGACGCTATTGTCATCCTCGGACCGTGGAGCACGGAATCCTCTAATCCATTTCTCCTTTCCATTCTTTCCAGATTTGAGTAGCTTCCCGGGTTCGCGCTGTTTATACGCTACCGCGTAAAGTTGCTCACCCATGCTCATCTCTTGGGCTTGATGTTTAATTTCATTGCCTTCAATTATTCTTCCACAATCAGAATATGGGCATACACCATCACCCTTAGCAACTGTTCCTTGCGATTGATCCTTTGCGTGATCCACAATCTCGAATGAACAGATTCGTTCATTGTCTCCTGGTCCTGAACCGAGATTCGGTATCAGCTTGACTCCTTTCCCGTCAGATGTTAAACGCCAATTTGGGGAAAGAGGAACAACTCCACCGCAATATGGGCAAGAGACTGTATGAGCCCATAGGTAAGTTATGTCGACGAGATCAGGAATGTTCAACTGCGGAAATAAGTGTTGAATACGATCTTGGATTTCACATCTCCATCTTTTTGCAATTTGTGAATATTCTCTTTTGACTTCATCAGAAAACTTCAATGGCCATTCGACCGTTGCTTTCATGACAAGAGCGGCCACAGGATTGAGATCGTTTGCTAACACACTCATCCCTAAACGAGATGCTTCAAATGGAATGCTACCTCCTCCCGCAGTTGGGTCACAAATCGTCTTGTTACATAACTCCCCAACTACAGATGTATCTTCTAACCACTCACAATCTTCATTGGATAATGAATACTTGAATGCTCGTTCATAACCATACGGATCTTTAACGCGATTGCCTGTGCGGCGTGCTTTGTCGATGGCACTTTTTGCAGTAACAGGATTTCCATGTATTCCAAGCAAATGCAGAAACTTTTTCTGGTCTGCGTCTTCGGGTAAAATCGATGCTAAAACAGCGGCGCGTGATGCCACTAAAGGCCGCCTCGCCCACCAGACATGAAGATAGTAAGTTGGAGGTAACGCAGTCATTGAGCGCCGCTCACGCACACTTTCTTCTGAAAGCTCTGCAATCGGCAACCAACGTTCAATTAATCTTGTATCCTGCAATTTCTGGTTAAACCGAGTATTCGGATAGATGGCAAGCGGCCCCGGACGTTTCTACCTTCCAACTGTCAGGCGAATTAATATATCGTCGCAACCGAATAAAATTTTTTTCAGCAAATAGTGGACGAACTCTTGTTCCACTTTCCCGCAAAGTTCGTTCTACAGTTTTATTCTTATGTTTGAACTTAGATGGCTTCGATGGCTGATTTTTTGTAATCCATGCTTGAGAAGTTGTTTTCAGAATACTTATTGCTTCTTCTTGGGAAGGAAGAACGCGACCGCCTCTACACCAAGG
>CAZYSR010000356.1:0-2009 GCA_964649525.1 uncultured Gammaproteobacteria bacterium | reverse complement strand
GTATGTGCACTATCTGGGTTCCATTGCCCCGCGTGCCCTATTTGATGTCGGTTTTCTTGTTCAGATTCTGGTTGCCTGCCTGCTAGGTGGCGCAGGTACGATCTCCGGACCGATTGCAGGTGCGTTCTTTCTAACATTTCTGCTTGAGTGGCTACGGCCATATTTTCCTGGACCGGAGAGGTTCCTGATTTACGGTACAGTGGCATTAGTTCTGTATGTCTATCAGCCAAACGGACTTCACGAGTTGGTGCGCAATGGATTGAAACGTCTTAACCAGCTTAAGCTGAGCAGAGATACGAGTTGATATCGATGTTGGAAGCGAAAGATCTCTCAAAATCGTTTGGTGGCCTTAAGGCATTGCAACAGGTAACACTGCGTGCTGAGCTTGGACATTCTGTTGGAATCATTGGTCCCAATGGCGCTGGAAAGACGACGCTGTTTAACTTGCTGACCGGTGAGATCAAGCCGGATAGCGGTCATGTCTCTTTGGATGGTGTGTCCATTGATTCCGAACCAATTCACGAGCGTGTGAAATTGGGGCTTGCCCGTACCTACCAGGTTCCACGACCCTTTACTGAAATTTCCGTTCGGGAGAACATTCGGGTCAGCATGATGGAAGACAATTTGAAGTACATGCTTCGAGTCGCGTGGGATGACAACGGCGAGCAGGAGATTGCTGAAAGCGTTGGATTTACTGCTCGACAGCTCGATCAGCTACCTTCAGAACTGGCGATGGGCGATCTTCGAAAACTTGAACTTGCGCGTACCCTTGCTACGAATCCGAAAGTTTTGCTCCTGGATGAAGTGTTTGCCGGACTAACCTACGGCGAAATCGAACACATATCAAATCTCCTGATTGAGCGAAGAAAAACTTACGGTACAACTTACCTGATCGTGAGCCATGACCTGAAGGCCCTGCAGCCACTGGTCGATGATGTTCTGGTGATTCATGGCGGCAACGTAATCAAGAAAGGCACTTTCGATGAAGTTGTAAGTGACCCGCAGGTCCAGAACGCGTACTTGGGCACTGGCTGAGAATAAAGAGTCATGGGTATCTCACTCAATATTGAAAATCTCGAAGTCGTCTACGGTAAGGCGAGATCTGTGAACGGTATTTCGCTATCAGTGGAAACTGGTCAGATCATTGCGATTATCGGACCCGTAGGAGCGGGCAAGTCGACAGTGTTTGATGCAGTATTCGGATTGAATGAATCAACAGGCAAAATCGAATTTGAGGGACAGGACTTAAGGAAAATTCCACAACAGAAAATTGTCGAACTCGGTGTCGCTTACGCACCTGAACGGGGCAATCTGTTTACACAGATGAATGTTCATGACAATCTGATGGCTGGTGCTTATCGAGCGAGAAAAGATATCAAAACGAATCTGGAGTTGGTTTACGACCTTTTTCCGATTCTTAAAAATCGAAGAAAGCAGGAAACCGCAACGCAAAGTGGGGGTGAGCGTCAGATGCTGTCTTTGGGTCGTGCGCTAATGTCCAGTCCACGGCTGCTGCTGGTTGATGAGCCGACAATCGGTCTTTCACCAAAAGTCTGCCTCTCAATTGCTGATGCATTGAGCAAACTGAATAAGCAGCATGGGCTCACTATCTTGATCGCTGAACAGAATGCGAATTTTGCATTGAGTCTTGCAGAATACATCTATCTGCTTGAAATCGGACGAATTACACGACACGGGACGTCAGCTGAACTGCTCAAAGAAGATGTCATTCGAAAGTCCTATTTCGGCAATTCGAATGAAAGTGGAGATAAGGCATGACGGGTCTTAAAAAGATCAAGCCATCAGCGCGTCTGGCTGAAGAGGTTTACGATCAGATTTACGCAGGCATCAACTCCGGAGTTATTGATCCGAATGAGCGGATCGTTCAGGAGCGGCTGGCGGACGAGCTGGAAGTCAGCAGAACTCCAGTGCGTGAAGCACTACTTCGACTCGAACACGAAGGAATTCTGGTTCGTGAAAAACATGGCAGGTTTGTTGTTCGCAGATTT
>CAZYSR010000355.1:0-2559 GCA_964649525.1 uncultured Gammaproteobacteria bacterium | reverse complement strand
GCATAGGGCATGACCCAAAGACCAAATGGCAAATACTCATGGGATATTAACCCAACTGAAGATCTAAAGAAATTTCCAGTACCGAGTTATGCACCGAAACGCTGGGAAGGCATTCGTAGAGACTATGACTGGACAGAGGTTGAAAGATTGCGGGGCAGTGTACGCATTCAAAACACCCTTGCTGAAATGGGTTCTGAAAAACTTTGGATATTTCTAAATGGTACCGATTATGTAGCAAGCCTTGGGGCTTATAGCGGCTGTCAGGCGGTACAGCAAGTACGAGCCGGACTGAAGTCGATTTATTTGTCTGGTTGGCAGGTCGCCGCTGATGCAAACAACGCGGGCCAAACCTACCCAGATCAGTCCCTTTACCCAGCGAGCTCTGTTCCACAAGTCATTGAGCGCATCAATAACGCTTTCACACGTCAGGATCAAATTCAAACACTTGAACGCCTGAGCGGTCAGGAAACAACCGATATTGATTGGTTCATGCCGATCGTTGCCGATGCCGAAGCAGGATTTGGCGGTCCGCTCAACGTATTTGAACTGACTAAGGCAATGATTAAGGCTGGTGCGGCTGGTATCCACTATGAAGATCAACTGTCTTCAGAAAAGAAATGTGGCCACCTGGGTGGCAAGGTTCTGCTCTCCACAGCCAATGGTATTCGAAATCTGACATCAGCACGACTGGCCGCGGATGTAATGGGAGTTCCCACTATCATCATCGCCAGAACCGATGCAGAAGCAGCCCGCCTCTTGATCTCTGATGTTGATGAGCGAGACCACCCGTTCATTACCGGTGAGCGAACTGATGAAGGTTTTTTCCGCATCACCGGCGGAATAGATATGTGCATTGCACGTGGTCTAGCATATGCACCGTATGCTGATCTGATTTGGATGGAAACTTCAACTCCAAACCTGGAAGATGCACAGAAGTTTGCCGACGGTGTTCATGCAGAATTTCCAGGAAAAATGCTGGCCTACAACTGTTCACCCTCGTTCAACTGGCAACGCGATTTAGGTGCTGAAAACCTTGCGGACTTCCAGAAAAGTCTGGCAAAAATGGGCTACAAATATCAGTTTGTAACGCTTGCGAGTTTCCATAGCGTTAACTACTCAAGTTTTGATATTGCAAAAAAATATCTGGACCGCGGTATGGAAGGCTATGCAGAATTGCAGCAAGCTGAATTTGCGGCAGAAGAATTTGGGTTTTCTGCGACGCGCCACCAACATGAGGTTGGTGTCAGTTATTTTGACGCAGTTAACGAAGCAACAACAGGCGGACGTGAGAGTTCAACCGTTGCAATGGCAGATTCCACAGAAACGGCTCAGTTCTAACTGAGCCGACCTCCGGAAAGCAAAAGGCGCCTGAAATTACTTCGGCGCCTTTTCTTTTTGTAAACTCTCGCCAAACAGAACACTGCTTGACGAAAATTTCAGAACAGTCAGTCGAGCGCGGATTCGAGTTCCGGTACTGCGTTAAACAGGTCCGCTACCCAACCGAAATCAGCAACCTGAAAAATCGGTGCTTCTTCATCCTTGTTGATGGCAACGATCACCTTTGAGTCTTTCATTCCAGCTAAATGCTGAATTGCCCCGGATATGCCAACTGCAATGTAGAGGTCAGGAGCAACAACTTTTCCGGTCTGTCCTACCTGGTAATCATTTGGTACATAGCCCGCATCTACAGCCGCCCGCGAAGCGCCGACGGCAGCACCGAGTTTATCGGCAACACGCTCAAGCATGTTAAAGTTTTCACCACTTTGCATACCGCGTCCACCTGAAATCACGATACTCGCGGTAGTCAGTTCTGGACGCTCACTACGGGTCAGATCGTGCCGAACAAAGCTTGACAGCCCAACATCCCCTGTTGAAGTGATTTCTTCGATTGGCGCTGCATCACCATCTTCACTCGCCGCATCAAAAGCCGTCGTACGAACAGTGATCAGTTTTACAGAATCAGTGGAGCGGACGGTCGCCAAGGCGTTACCCGCATAGATAGGCCGTACAAAAGTATCTTCACTCAGAATCTCGCTGATGTCAGATACCTGTTGAACGTCTAGCATCGCAGCAACTCTGGGCATCAGATTCTTGCCAAATGTCGAAGCCGGAGCAAACACATGACTGTAGTTTGCGGCAAGGTCTTTTACCACTGGCGCAACATTTTCGGCTAAACCATACTGGTAAGCTTCGCTGTCACATTTGATGACCTTACCAATGCCATCAATTTTGGATGAGGCGGATACGACTGAATCACTATTGCAACCGATAACGAGTGCATGCAGATCATCACCGACTTGACGGGCCGCGGTGACGGTATTCAGCGTAGAGGCTTTTACCTCTTCATTGTCGTGTTCGACCAGAATTAGTACACTCATGCTAGCACCTTTGCTTCATCTCTCAGTTTTTCGATCAGTTCAGCCGCACTTGACACCTTGATTCCTGCCTGGCGGTTTGGCGGTTCATTGACTTCCACAACTTCAACTCTTGGTGTGACATCTACACCGAGATCATCGGGTGTCAGCGTTTCTATAGGCTTGCGTCGCGCCTTCATAATGT
>CAZYSR010000354.1:0-2038 GCA_964649525.1 uncultured Gammaproteobacteria bacterium | reverse complement strand
AGACAACTCTTGGAAGGAACATCTTGCGAACATGGACTTTCTTCGTCAAGGCATTCATCTTCGCGGCTATGCGCAGAAAAATCCCAAGCAGGAATACAAACGCGAAGCTTTTGAGATGTTCAGCACCATGATGCAGAACGTTGCACACGAAGTCATTCGATTGCTGTTTCGACTTGAAATTAAACCAAGTGAAGACGTTGAACGAATCACGCAACGCGAGTCTCCAACCACACAGAAGCTGCAATATTTGCACTCCGAGTCGGAGTCAGCGTTAGAAGGTGGCGCCGTTCCAAAGCGACAGCCAGAAGTCACCACCTTCGTCCGGGAAGAGCGGAAAGTTGGACGAAATGAACCCTGTCCCTGCGGTTCAGGAAAGAAATACAAACGATGTTGCGGAATGGCTGCCTGAACTATGGCAGTTAATCTGAGTTCACCGTCTTCAATTCCGCCGGTGCCAGGTATCAGGATAGGCGCTGCGGATGCTGGAATCCGAAAGTCATCAGGTGAAGACCTGGTTGTTTTCGCAGTACCGCAGACAGCGACTATTGCAGGTGTGTTTACTCAAAACAAGGCCCGGGCGGCGCCAGTTGAAGTCGCAATTAAACATCTCAATTCTGCAGGAGCGAGAAAATCCGGTACGAATCGTGCGCTTGTAATCAATAGCGGCAACGCTAATGCAGGACTAGGCTCCCAAGGAATGGAAGACTGTTTGGCAATCTGTGACATGGTAGCTGCTGAATTGAATATTACCCAAGATGCTGTTATTCCGTTCTCCACCGGTGTCATTGGAGAGCGTCTGCCGCTTGAGAAGTTTTCCACTCATCTGGGTGAATGTATTGCCACACTCTGCCAAGACAATTGGGCGGCAGCGTCCCGAGGCATTATGACGACGGACACTGTTCCGAAAGCGGCGTCGAGAACAATCGAACTGAATGGTGGAGAACGTGTTGTAGTTTCTGGAATTGCCAAAGGATCTGGGATGATTGAGCCGAACATGGCAACCATGCTGGCTTTTCTTGCTACCGACGCCAAGGTTGATCCCGCTTATCTGCAGACGGTACTTGAGAGCGCGGTTGATGAAAGTTTCAATTGCATCTCAGTAGATGGAGATACCTCCACCAATGACGCGTGTATGCTTATTGCCACTGCCGATTCCGGTATTGAAATCAGTGAACACTCTGAATCCCAGGTAAAGGAACTGTTTATTCGTTCAGTAAGCGAGGTCGCAATTCAGCTTGCCCAGGCTATCGTCAGAGACGGTGAAGGTGCGTCCAAATTCATAACGATTTGCGTGACTGGCGGTATGTCCCAATCAGACTGTAGAGCAATCGCCAAAACTGTGGCTAATTCACCTCTGGTTAAAACCGCGCTGCACGCTTCAGACCCCAATTGGGGACGCATCTATGCAGCCATCGGGCGTGCTCCAGTTGAAAATCTGCACCTGGACCGTGTCAACATCAAGATCAACGATGTCGTAGTGATGTCAGCGGGTGAGTTAAACCCCGATTATCGGGAACAGGATGCGGCCGCGGCAATGAAAGACGCAGAAATTTCCATCGGTGTTGATCTTGGATTTGACCAGTCAGGAGAGTCGGCAACCGTTTGGACAACCGATCTCAGTTATGAATACATTCGCATCAATGCCGAATATCGAACCTGATAGAATCCGCGTTGCAGTTGGTCTGGTACTTGATTCCCGGCGCCGCGTGCTCATTGGTTGTCGGACCGTACGAGATCAGTATTTTGGGAAGTGGGAGTTTCCAGGTGGGAAGATTCAAAATGGTGAATCGGTATCGGATGCCTTGAAACGGGAGCTCGGTGAAGAGATTGGAATTTCGGTAATTTCCTCTACGCACTTTGACAGTTTTAACTATGATTATCCCGACCGAAAAGTGATGCTGAATTTTCGACTGGTAGAACACTACTCTGGAGAACCAAACAGTCTTGAGCAGCAGGACTTACGCTGGGTTGAAATCAACGACTTAGGCAGGTTTGACATGCTTGCGCCAAACATTAGAATCATTAAACAATTGAAAAG
>CAZYSR010000353.1:0-4529 GCA_964649525.1 uncultured Gammaproteobacteria bacterium | reverse complement strand
CCTGCAATGGAATCCGCCAGTATTAAACAGTTGATTTGTGGACCAGAGTCCTTCACACCCGACGGCAACTTCATCCTTGGAGAGGCGCCTGAACTCAAAAACTACTTTGTCGGAACCGGTTTTAACGCGTTTGGAATCGCCAGTGCTGGTGGTGCAGGTTTAGCTCTTGCTGAATGGGTTGCAACCGGATCACCTCCCATGGACCTTGGTGCGGTAGACATTCGGCGATTCGGCAAGGTACACCGAGATACAAAGTGGATTACCGAGCGAACCATTGAGTTATGTTCAAAACACTATACGATGGCATGGCCAAATGAAGAACATAAAAGTGGCCGTCCCTACTATCGTTCAGCACTCTACGAAGATCTCAGATCAGCTAACGCATGTTTCGGTGAAAAGCTAGGCTGGGAACGACCTAACTGGTATGCTCCCACTGGAGAGAATCCGGAAGATATCTATTCATTCCAGCGACCTAACTGGTTTGATGCAGTCGGTATCGAACATCGAGCGATTCGGGAAGCTGTCGGAGTGATTGACCAGTCTTCTTTCGCAAAATTTCGCCTGTCAGGCGAACATGCCTTGGCGCTACTGAATTGGCTTTGCAGCAACCGAATGGACCGTCCCGTTGGTACAGTTGTTTACACGACAATGCTCAACTCAGCCGGTGGGATTGAGTGCGATGTGACGGTGACGCGACTAGCAGAAGATGAATTTCTGATAGTTGCTGGAACTGGTTTTGCTACACATCATTTTCATCACATTCTCAATCATTTACGTAATATTTTTAAGAATGTTTCTCTTGAAGATGTGACCACTCATTTTTCGACTCTTTCAGTTTCTGGTCCAAATACTCGAGATCTTTTACAACCATTGGTTGACTGCGATTTGTCGCGTGAGTCGTTTCCATTTCTCAAGGCTCGATCTGTCAAATTTGACGATCTGGATGCACTTGCTCTTCGTGTCTCATTTGCAGGAGAACTAGGCTGGGAATTCCATATCCCAGTTTCCAATTCACTAGATATTTACAGGAAGATCATTGAGCGTGGTGCGGAATTTAATCTCAAGAATGTCGGTTATCGGGCATTGGAATCGCTACGTTTGGAGAAAGGATTCCTTGCATTAGGTTCAGACATCGGACCGGACTATACCCCTCTTGAAGCGGGTATGGAACGGATTGTCCGTCTAGACAGCGAAATTGAGTTCATCGGTCAAAATCAGCTGTTGAAACAAAGAAACGACTCGCTAAAGCGTAGACTTGCATGCTTTACCACTCCTGACCCGTCGATCACATTACACGGCAGAGAAACAATTTACAGAAACGGCGAACGTGTAGGCTGGACTTCAAGTGGAGGCTGGGGGTATACGGTGAATTGCAATGTTGCCTATGGATACGTTCGAAATGCTGACGGTGTTAATGATGAATTTCTGTTTGAAGGTGACTACGAACTGGAAGTGGAGCATTCGAATGTTCCAGTCAGAATAGAACGTGAGAGCTTATATGATCCAACTTCCTCAAGGATGAGATCATGACAACGGAAACCACCATTCCAGACCAGGCAGAAATTATTGTGGTCGGTGGTGGTGTAATCGGAGTCTCTGTAGCATATCACCTAGTACTGGCAGGTAAATCTGATGTTTTGCTGCTTGAAAAATCACAACTCACACATGGCTGCACCTGGCATGCCGCAGGACTTGTTGGTCAACTGCGCGGTAAGCTAGGACTGACCCGAATGATGCAGTACAGTGTCGAATTGTTTGATCGACTTGAAGCTGAAACCGGGCTATCTACCGGTTGGAATCCAGTGGGTAGTTTACGAATTGCTTCCTCGCGCGATCGATGGATCGAAATTCAACAGCTCGCACTTAGTGCACGATCGTTTGATGTTGATCTGCATCTGATAGATGCAAAAGAAACCGTTGATCTGTTTCCTTTAGTTCGTCCAGACAGTATTTATGGTGCGGCTTATCTACCAACCGACGGCTATGTCGACCCCAACGGTGTTACCCAATCAATGGCAAAAGGATTTCGTGAACGCGGTGGAAAGATATTCGAAAACACAGCCGTCACTGGATTCGAACGCATTGGACGACGAATCACCGCAGTCCATACCCGCGAGAAAACGATTAAATGCGAAACGGTAGTCAACTGCGGTGGACTTTGGGCACGACAGATTGGAAGACTAGCAGGTTTAAATATTCCTGCAGCAATTGTCGAACACCAGTACCTGATAACAGAAAAATCAAAACACATAACAGATGGATTGCCGACGCTTAGGGACCCTGATCAGATTTTCTACCTCAAAGTTGCGGCTGGTGCCTTTGAGTTTGGAGGTTGGGAGAATGATTCCGTTGCAGTTCCATCTTTCGATTTTCCCCAAGAATTTACTCGTACACTCTATGAGAGTAATTTCGATCGATTCGATCAGACGTTCAAGAATGCTGCCAGACGAATTCCTCTTGTGGAAAGCCTCGGAGTTCAGTCGCTGATCAATGGTCCAATTCCAGTCAGTCCGGACGGTGAACCTGTTATGGGATGCGCACCTGGATTCGACAACTTATATGTTGCGTGTGGATTCACTGCAGGAATTGCGGCTTCTGGTGGTGCCGGTAAAGCAATGGCGGAATGGATTCTGGAAGGACGTCCTTCTGTAGATCTTTGGTCGTTCGACGTTCGGAGATTTGGTGAAATTCATGCACAATCGCCCTATCTTGAAAATCGAGCCTTGCTAAGCTATGGCAGTTACTACAAGATTCATTGGCCTTTTGAAGAACCACTGGCCGGTCAAAAGCAACGCTGCTCACCTCTATACGACGAACTAAAACAGCAAGGTGCTGTTTTTGGAGCAAAATTTGGTTGGGAACGACCCAACTGGTACGCAGGCAAGGGAACGGAAGCAGTTGACTTGCCCACCTTTGATCTGCCAAACTGCTTTGAACGCGTAGCTCTTGAATGTCAGGCGATTCGAAATCGGGTTGCACTGATTGATCAAACTTCATTTTCAAAATTTGAAATTACAGGTAAAGATTCCCTTTCAGTATTGAATGACCTATCAACCTGTAATGTGGACCGGCCTGTCGGATCCGTCATTTATGCTCAAATGTGTAATCGGCAGGGTGGCATTGAATGTGATGTTGTTCTATTGAGGCTGGAAGATCAAAAATTCTGGCTCT
Organism: uncultured Gammaproteobacteria bacterium; assembly: GCA_964649525.1. Lineage (GTDB taxonomy): Bacteria > Pseudomonadota > Gammaproteobacteria > Arenicellales > JAJDZL01 > JAJDZL01. The sequence continues at coordinate 1,358 of CAZYSR010000353.1, read as the reverse complement.
TTTCAGGTTCTGCGTTTGGAGTGCATGACCGAGACTGGATCGAGAGGAATACACCAGTTAGCTTGGATTTCACAATTAGGGACATAACTGACCACTATGCAGTGATTAACATCTGTGGACCTCGATCTCGTAAGGTACTCGAAGGTACGGTGGATTGTGATGTGTCTGAATCGGCGTTTCCATACATGACATTTCAAAAAAGCACTATTGATGGCGCGGAAGTGCTGCTGTCACGACTTGAGTACAGCGGAGAACTTGGATGGGAAATTTCCATACCGACTGAAGACGCTCTCCAGGTTTATCAAACTCTGTTTGAAGCGGGGCGAGAATATGGAATTACAAATGCAGGTTTTCGAGCGCTAGACTCTTTGAGGTTGGAAAATCGATACCTGTACTGGAGCGGTGAAATCACTCCCTATGTCAATCCATATGAAGTCGGACTAAACTTCAGAATCAGCAAGACCAAGAAACACTTTATTGGCAAGGACGCTCTGGAAATTATTGGCTCACAAGAACAGCAACGGAAACTTTATTGTTTTCACAGCGAGGAATATGTTCCGATACATAGCAGTGAACCAATTTTGTTGGATGGGAAGGTTGTTGCTTATACCTTGTCAGGGGGTTATGGTCACTCGACTGGCAGGACCATATGCTATGCATTCCTGAATAAAGCACATCAGATTGATGGAGATTTTTATCTACAGACAATCGACCGAGTCATCCCTCTGAACAAGCAATTGAAACCTCTATACAATCGTCGAAAGAAACATTAGTGAGTCTGAATAGCCCGATTAATGTAGCGAATCGTACTCTAGATGACCTGATTGATTCACTTTATTCATTTCAAAACAAATAGTTGTCTGCTATTTTTAATCCTAAATTAACTATGTAACAAATGATTGGAAGGCTTGTGACATGGAACAGAAACTGGAAGCGATCTTTCGAACCATTCCTCAACTATCCAGTATTGAACCAAGTTCATTTCAAGTTAAACGTCTGGGCGGATTGACCAATGAAGTGTATCACCTTGCTGGTGAAGATAAGGAATATTGCTTGCGAATTCCCGGTGCTGGCACAGAAGAATATATTGATCGCAAGGTAGAAAAGCACAACGCGAGCGTAGCCGAGTATGCCGGCGTCAGCCCTAAAGTTCATCATTTTTCGGATGACGGCATCATGCTCACGGAATTTATTCCAGACAGCGTAACCATGTCTCCTGAAAAATTTCAATCAGATCTTGAAGCAGCATTTCAGGCCGGTGAAAGCTTTCGACAGTTGCACCAGTGTGATAAGCCCTTTGAATTCCGATTCGAGGTGTTTTCAATGATTGAGGAATATCTCCAGTTGCTGTCTAAAGG
>CAZYSR010000352.1:0-2519 GCA_964649525.1 uncultured Gammaproteobacteria bacterium | reverse complement strand
GTGTTGACTTCAATCATCAACAATGACTGGGAATTCAAGGCAAAGGTTAACTTAATTGAGGAGATGTGGAAAGTTGTTCTGACTGATCAGCACATCAACCCAAACGAACACCACCTAATGCGCAAGATTAAGGGGCTATTGCACATTCCCCAGTCTGAATACATCGCCGCCAAATTAAGAGCCCGCGATGCCTTGGAGTCTGATTAAGTTACGATTTCTATCTACGTAGAAACGATCTTTCAAATTACCAGGGAATATCAGAATCGAAGTCATCATCCATTGGTTCTGTCGTCCCAGACCCACTTGATCCGCTTGATTCACTAGACGAAAAAGGATCGGACTCGGTGCGTGGAGCGCCCTCTTCCGTCCGGTCAAGAAATACAAATTCTCGGCCAATAATTTCGGTTGTATATCGATCCTGACCACTCTGATCCTGCCATTTTCGCGTTTGCAATTGGCCTTCCACATAGAGTTTGCTTCCTTTTCGCGTGTACTTCAGAATTGTTTCTGCGACAGGTCCGAAAAATACAACACGGTGCCATTCCGTACGGTTTCTGCGTTCCCGAGTTTCTCTGTCCATCCAGGATTCAGTGGTCGCAATTCTCAAGTTTGCAATAACTCGACCGTTTTGGGTCATACGTCGTTCAGGATCTGCCCCCAAGTTCCCTATCAGGGTGACTTTATTTAATCCAGGGCCAGCCATTTTTCTCTCTTAAACCTCAGTTTCAAATGATTTATGTTTTTTGTTTTTGGATGCCAATTTTCAAGCCAACTTACGGTTGATAATTAACTTGAAGGCAAGCCATATCAGTATAACCAATGCAGTAAAAAGAAATACACCTGCAGATTCATGTCTGGTGTAAACCAGTCCACCAAAAACACCACCTAAAAAAGTGCCAATAAACGTACAGGCATTGAAAATTCCCATTACCGTACCGCGCGATTTTCCCGGTGCTTTCGTCACCGCAGTCGATGGAAGTAGCGCCTCCAGGGTATTAAAACCAACAAAAAACAGCCAGAGACCCAAAACCAGCATCATCATTACTCCGTCGAGCGAACCCGCATGCAGAACGCCTTGTGCAACTAGCAAAATCAGTCCGCTTAGAATCATCACCTGACCTGATCGTTTCTTTTTTGAACTGTAACGAATTAAGGGAACCATTACAAGCACAGAGGCCAGCAATACTGGGACAAACACCTTCCAGATTTCTTCGCGCGCGAATCCGGAAACCTCAATGAACTTTATTGGGAATGCCAGAAACAGCGCTGTCATCACCATGTGAATGGCCATCGTCCCTACATAGAGTGAAACCAGCTCTCGGTCAAACAGCCCTGTCTTTGTCTCTGTATGCTGATCCGTTTGAATTGAATCTACCTTAATTTTACTCGGCAAAAGGGTCAACACCATCAATACACCGACTGCTGCCAATGCGGCAGCGATCCAGAATAGTCCCCGTATTCCGACCCACGAATCAAGTAGAGGACCAAGCATCAGAGACAACGTAAATGCGGTTCCTATTGATACCCCCACAAACGCCATAGACTTGGGCCTTTGGGGCTCCCGGACAACATCTCCGACCATCGCCAGGACAACTGCTGCAATAGTTCCTGCACCCTGCAGTGCGCGACCCAGAATGATGCCGAATATTGAAGTGGACAGCGCTGCCACAATACTGCCAATGGCGAATACGATCAAACCCAAAACAATCAGTGGTCGCCTTCCCCATCGATCTGAAGCGGTACCAAATGGCACTTGAAAAATAGCTTGGGTCAAGCCGTATATACCAAGCGCAATTCCAATCAGGTAAGGCGTGCCATGGGTAAATTCATTGGTGTATAGCGCAAGAACAGGCAAGATCATGAACAGGCCTATCAAGCGCATCACCAGTACGCTTGAAAGCGTTGCGATTGTATTTCTTTCGAATTTTGTCAATCGATTTTCAGACACAGAATTCAATCGCAATCAATCTGGAGACGGAAGATAACAATACGCAGGAAATAACGCAACAATAAAAATCCCGGGTCGGCCTATCTTCATGCAGGACATTGTTTCACCGGGATCAAACAGGAAGTGGCATTTTAATCTGTTTGCTAATCTGATTGAGGAAGAGTAACATATTAAGATTTTGCGAGTACTGAAATTAGTATGAAGAACAACAACAAAATAATTGTCAGAGGCGCTCGAACGCACAATCTCAAAAATATCTTTGTTGAGTTGCCGCGCAATAGCCTGAATGTCGTTACTGGTCTTTCTGGTTCAGGTAAATCATCACTCGCATACGACACAATTTATGCTGAAGGACAGCGCCGCTATGTCGAGTCCCTGTCCTCCTACGCTCGACAGTTTCTATCGTTGATGGACAAGCCTGACGTTGACTCTATTGAGGGACTTTCGCCAGCAATCAGTATTCACCAGCAAGGCACTCGATTCAGCCCGCGCTCAACTGTCGGGACTGTAACTGAAATCTATGACTACCTCAGACTGCTCTACGCCAGAGTCGGTGAACCGCGCTGTCCTA
>CAZYSR010000351.1:0-3072 GCA_964649525.1 uncultured Gammaproteobacteria bacterium | reverse complement strand
GCACCGGCATGAAGCACAATCCCGAATTGGAACTTCGCCTCGGTAATGATGCCATCATCTACCAGATCGGAATTAATGCGCAATTTTCTCATCGACCCATCCAGATTGGTGAGACATGGTACAACCACTTCGGTGTTGGCTATGGCAAAAGCGGTCTTAAGGGTCGTACGGCCGAGGAACATGAAGAGTTCACCAAAACCCAAGAGTTTTGGGGGCCGGCTAAGGTAGTTCCGGAAAACTTTCCCAATTTTCATCCCATTACCTCGATGGAGGATTTAAAGAACTACACCTGGCCTGACCCCGCCGATCCCGAACTGCTTGATCCAATCAGAACGCTCTTGGAAGAGTACCAGGACGAATATTTCATCATTGTTGATCTTTCATCAACCTTGATAGAGGCCGCATATGCACACGTTGTTGGGACGCAGAACTTCTTTCTCTATATGTTCGATCAACCTGAATTGATTGATGGCGTTCTTGATGGATTGACAGAGTACTACACCCAACTTGGCAAGAATGTAATAGACCTGGGCATTGACATGATTCGAGTCGGGGACGATGTTGGCGCTCAGCAATCGATGATGATTTCACCGCTGCAATGGCGACAGCTTGCAAAACCTCGTTTTCAGTACATGTTTGATGAATTTCGTAAATCGAATAAGGAGATTTTCATCAAACTGCATTCCTGTGGAGACTATTCACCCATCATTGGCGATATGATCGAACTCGGTGTTGATCTGTCTGGATTGATGCAACCAACTGGCGGCAATAAGAACCAGGTTGAACTCAAGAAAAAATATGGCAAGGATATAGCTTTCATCGGTGGTTTCGATGTGCAGCGACTTTTGCCGCGCGGTCAGGTCGAGCAGGTTCGCCAAGGTGTTTGCGAGGTTATGAAAAACCTGGCAGTAGATGGCGGATACATTTTTTCACCGTCTCACTACATTCTGGCAGATGTGCCCATTCAGAATATTTTCGCAATGCTGGAAGCACAGCGGGATTTTGGAACATACGGAAAATACCCATTGAACTGAGTAAAAAAATTGAATACAGAATTTTTAGATTACGAGGGTCCGGAAGAGCCCGAGTTGCAAATACCGGAAGGTTGGGAAAGTCGTGCCCCCGAGGGCTGGGAATGGCAAACCCTGTGGGAAGCAGTAGAAACTGGCGACCACATATACACTGACGAGCGCGTGCGTGAAAGCATTGAGATGGGTATTGACCCGCGTGTTATTCTGGATGACGGTTTGTTTCCAGGATTTAATCTTCAGGCGGACCGGTTCAGTGCGATGGTTATTTTCATTCCGGAGATGCTGATCACGGCCAGAGCCATGAAAGCCGGCTTGGCATTGATTCGTCCCCTTCTCGCGGCACAGGCAGAAAAGCCCGTCGGTACATTCGTAATCGGCACGGTGCTCGGTGATATGCATGACATCGGACAATCTATTGTGACCATCATGCTTGAAAATGCTGGATTTAATGTCATTAATCTCGGCACAGATGTTCATCCTGATAAATTCATTGAGACAGCACTCAATGAAAAAGCGGACTTGGTCGGTTTTTCAGCACTGCTTTCAACGACGGTTTACTATCAGAAGGTAACAATCGAAGAATTTCAAAATGCTGGGCATCGAGAGAAAGTAAAAATTCTGATTGGTGGTGCCCCAACCTCCCCTGAATGGGCCGAAGAATGCGGCGCAGATGGTTGGGGTAAAGATGCTGTTCAGGCAGTCAGACTGGCGTTAAAACTGGTGGAAACCCCGCGCGAAGTCTGGGCGTAAGAATGTCTGACAGGATCTCCGTTACCTTTGTCAGCACTTCCGGGAAGCACGCTGACAAAACCGTACAGGTTCCGCGAGATCTCACCATTCTCGATGCCGCACGATACGCCGGTATAAACATTGAAGCCACATGCGGGGTACGCGGTCGCTGCAGAAGCTGTCGGGTAAAAATCCTTAAGGGCGCAATTCCCCCACCATCTGTGCAGGACACAGTACAGTTGGGCCACGATGAGGTTCTGGAAGGCTTTCGGCTTTCCTGTCAAACCCGCATGCTTGATGATTCCACGGTGGCACCCATGCCACCAAAGACGGAAGAAGGTCATAAGATTCTTGAAGCACATGATCCGATGATGGACACACATGAGTTTCATCTGGATAGTGGCATCACAAAAATCACAGTCACCGCAAAAGCACCCGTCGAAGAGCATCATCAAACTTCTGATGTTGAGGAAATCCTATCGACAATTGCAGATCTCGCACATCACGATGTTCCAATTCACTGTATGCGCAAGATTCCACCTATTCTGCGGGAAAAAAATGGCAAGCTCACAGTTACTCGATTCAATGGTCGAATAATTGATGTAGAAGCGGGAGACACAACCGACAAATTGTATGGCTTTGCCTTTGACATAGGTACGACGAGCCTGGTTGGCACTCTGCTTGATCTTCGAACAGGTGAGCAGTTGGCTTCTGCGGGCGGGGTCAATGCACAAGCAGTATACGGTGGCGACTTGATGTCGCGAATTGCCTATGCACAGTTCGATGAGAAAAAACTGACTACACTGCGGGCCAAAGTGATCAACCAGGTCAATCAGTACATCCGAGAATGCTGCGAGGAGGCAGGAGTCAATTCCGAACATGTCTACAAAATTGTCTTTGTGGGCAACAGCTGCATGCACCACATATTTCTAGGAATCGATGTCAGCTACTTGGGGCTGGCACCCTATGCTCCTGTAGTTCGAGAAAATCTGGTGATACCTGCAACGGATCTTCCACTAAAAGCGGCTCCCAATGCACAGGTTTGTATGTTGCCGATCATCGCTGGATTTGTCGGTGCGGATACCGTCGCTTGCATATTGGCAACTCGCATTCACGAAAGTGAGGAAATCAGGGCATTAGTCGATATCGGAACCAATGGTGAAGTGGTGATGGGTTCTCGTGATCGCTTGACAGCCTGTTCCGCGCCAGCCGGCCCTGCCCTCGAAGGTGCACAGATTCGAGATGGCATGCGTGGTGCAATCGGTGCCATCGAAAAAGTCGAAGTGAATGATGATTTCAGTTGTTTGACGAT